>JAFGQT010000094.1 GCA_016935515.1 Bacilli bacterium | reverse complement strand
CGAGGAGACATTGGTGCAAAACGCTGTGGAAAGCGCGATGACGATTCCCTTTCTTTCGGACATGAAAGCAGTCGTCTTGACCAATGCAACATTTTTGGCGTCTTATGGATCAGCGAAAACGCTTGATCATGATCTCTCTGTCCTTGAAGCATATGTGAAAAATCCGAATCCAACCACGATCTTCATCGTGCAGGCACCCTATGAAAAACTCGATAAACGACAGAACTTGACGAAGACTTTGCTTGATCACATGGACCAAATTGACTGTAATCCTGATCGCAATGAAGACATCTTTCTAAAGATCAAAACCAAACTCCAAGAGAACGGCTTGGCAATCGACGCCAACGCGCTCCAGGTTTTTGTAAGTCGGATAGGCAGCGATCGCGATATGTTGTTCGGAGAGCTGGACAAGTTGATCACATATGCCTTGGGAAAAGACAAGATCAACGTCGATATGGTAAAAGCGATCGTTTACAGAAACCCTGAAGATCACATATATCAACTGGTTAATGCGATCATCGAACAGGATCAACAGATGTTGATAGACATCTATAACGATTTGTTGGCCGCAAACACCGATCCGATGTGGATTTTGGGGGCAATTGTTTCCAAATTTCAAGAAATCCTATATACTAAAGAACTTATTCGTCTCAATTTCAAGTTTGACGATATCATGAAATATTTTGCCGCGACCAAAGGGAGAACCTATTTCATCATGAAAAACGCCAATTCAACCTCCGAAGCAAGACTGGAAGAATATCTTGGCAAACTGGAGACTTTGGATGCGGATATCAAGACCGGGAAGATCGACAAGAAAATTGGTTTGGAACTTTTCATCATGCGGATGTATGCTTAAAGAAAAAAAAGAAAAAAGCCTCGCGGCTTTTTTTTCTTAGATACTCTCAACTTGTTTCGCCAAACGCGACTTTTGTCTTGCGGCGAAATTCTTGTGATGAATTCCCTTGGATACCGATTTGTCCAGTTTCTTGAAAGCTAGTGTCAAAGCTTCGGTAGCTACATCCTTGTTTTTTTGTTGGACAGCTTGTTCGACGTTTTTGATTGCGGTTTTCAAAGAAGATTTGAACGAGGCATTGGCCAAGCGTCTTTTCTCATTCGTTATTGTGCGTTTGATTTGGGATTTGATGTTTGCCATTATTTCACCTCCATCGGCATCAGCGGTAATATTTTAACAAATAAAGTCCAAAAAAGCAACTATCATATTTTATTTATTTTTTGAGTCGCAAGATCGATTGACATCGCGAACATCTAGCGATTATCATCGACAAGCGAATACTTGGTCAAAATAATCGATGAAAGCGTTTGAACTATGCAAGATTACAAACTATTTTGCAGGTTTGTTATATGGTAAAACGCTTTCTTTCTGTTTATAATGAAGATGACTTTTCAAGGAGGTTTTTTATTTCTATGGTGCCAAATAACATATTCAACTGGAAAAAATTAATTGGAATTGCCCTTGCGGTTTTTCTCTTTGTTGGAATTGCCGCCTGCAACGGTGAAACTTCGACAATTCCTTCATCGAATACGACTGTCAGCGACACCTCGACGACAACTGCTACCGAGGAGTCCACAACAACGACTACGACGTCTTCAGAAACCACGACGACCACAGAGATCGTCAATTTGGCTGTGACTCAATCAGAGGTGAAGCTTTATGATGGACCCGGAATCATGACTTCTTCAGACTTGGTCGATATTTTTGTCGAAGGCGAAGAAGTTTTTGTTTATGAAACACTTGTCAATCACGGTCGGACTTTTACGTACACTACGCCAACATCAAAAGTGCCGATTGCGATTTTTGATTTTCAAGGTTCGATTACTGTATCGATCGTCGTCAACAATGTAGCGGAAGTTACTTCCGCCAAAGTAACGCCGGCGGCCTACGGTATAACACCGACGATCACCGATGGCGACACTATCACCTTCACTCTCGATTATCCGACGAGTTACACGGTGGAATATAACGATGACTATCATAACGCCATCCATCTGTTCACAAACACGATAGAAGACGAAACTTATGATCCTGAAAATCTTCCGGAAGACGTGATTTATATCGGACCGGGAGTCTATAAAGCTGACAACATCCCCGTCACAAGCAATCAGACGCTTTATATTGCCGGTGGAGCTGTCGTCTATGGCAAGATCAGAACCGAAAACATGGAAAACATCACTATCAAAGGCCGAGGGATCATCGATGGATCGATCTATCCTCGAAACCAAGCCTCAGAGTACACGATTCCCATTGAGCTGAGACGTTCAAACAATATCCTGATCGATGGAATTACATTTCTGAATCCAGCTGGCTGGTGCATCGCCGTCTATTTCTCTGAAGACATAATGATCCAGAACGTTCACATAGTAACCGCAAGAGCCAATGGCGACGGAATCAGCATCCAATCGAGCAATGACATTTTGGTCAGGGACAGTTTCTTGAGGACCTGGGACGATGCATTGGTCGTCAAAAATTATGACTTGGGCACCACGAACAACGTTCGTTTTGAAAACATCGTGATTTGGACAGATTTGGCCCAATCAATGGAAATCGGATACGAGACTTATGGCGTCAGCATGTCAAATATCGTTTTTGAAGACATCACCGTGCTCCATAACTTTCACAAACCGGTTATGAGCATTCATAACAGCGATCAAGCTGCAATAACCAATGTCGTTTTCAGAAACATAACCGTTGAAGACGCACAAATGATCGGTGATAACGCCACAGTAAATACTGATGATTTCTTGATTGAGATCTTCATCAGGTATCATCAGGTTTGGAGCAAGAGCGCTGATGTGAGAGGTTCGATCAACGGTGTAACAATCGAAAACGTTAAAGTGCTTTCGGGTAAGCCCGACAACATTTCCCTGATCCATGGTTACGATACAACGCACAATACCCAGAACATCACGATCAGGGATGTAGAAATTTACGATAACCTGGTCTATGATGCTGAAGATCTTAGTTTGACGACAAATGAATTTGTCAGCAATCTGACGATTGAAAACTCAGGTACGGTAACCGGTGCGAACCTTCATTATCCATACGAACTTGATTTGGAACCTGATGATGTTCCAACTGTGACTGTAGAAGAAAACATTATTCAAGAAGGCTATATCGTACCGGAATTTTCCCAAGCTGAGCCAGTAAGTTCTTACATGGGAGTAAAAGTAACGGGTGAATTTACAGCCCAGACTACCAGAGGAACCGAAATCGCAGTCTGGGATGACGGTACCGGAAGTTATGACGCAGTGACCAACGGGTCAGACTTTGTGATCGATGGCGATACTCAAACAATGTGGGAATCGGTGGATTTGGATACTGATCCGACAAAATATTACGCTTTGACAGTTGATTTCCATGCGGATAAGTCCATTGGAACGATCAGGGTCTACGGCGATATCGATTCAGAATTCTATCAGGTTCAATACATCTCGATATATGGGATCAAGTCAACCTCGACAACTGGAAGTTTCACGAAGATTCTCAGTACAAACGATTATGAGTTCTCACCAGCTACCGGAAACGTTGTGGACATGAAGATCCGCTCGGGAGAATTCAAGGCGATCCAGTTCCGTTTCTACTATGTCGATGAACCCCAGACCGCCAAACACGCCTTCCTTTCGGAAGTGGAGTTCTACCCAGCAAGCCTTTCTTTCGGTAAGTCGGTAGAAGGTACGGAACATGAGGACGTTTACCAGAAATTATATGTCACCGATGGCAATCCGTTGACCTACTATGAATCGATCAGGGATACATGGCCGGCATATCTGACAATAGACTTGCTGAATCCATACGATGTCAAATACATCAGTTTCTATCTTCCATCGCAATGGGAAGACAGGACCCAGGAGATCGAAATACTCATCAGCAATGACAATATCAATTTCACGACGATCGTCGTGAAGACGGCTTACACCTTTAGAACCAGTGAATCGAATGTCGTGGAAGTGATTCTTGACAATGCTGTCAATGCCCGTTTCGTCAAGTTCATTTTCTCGAGCAATTCTTCCGGATACGGCGGTCAAGTATCGGAAATCAATATTTTCGAATAGGCTATTAGAAACATAAAAATAGAGAAGAAAAATAAGAATTAAGGAGGAGTTTTATGAAAAAGTGGTTTGTTATTGCAATTGGCATTCTGCTATTGGGCTTCAGCATGGCTGCATGTAACGGCGTCGCTACAACGACTACTGCCGGGACTACTACAGGCGCAACCACGACTGGAACTACGACGCAAGCACCGACGACTACAACTACAACCGCAACAACAACAGGAACAACAGCAACAACGACAGCTACGACTACTGCGACAACAACGCAGACTACTACGACAACAACAACGACTACGACCGCAGCACCGACTCTGGAGACAGTTGTCTTCCATTATTATCGTGCTGACGCACAGTATGCGGATTATGCATTGGTCATTTGGGCAGAGGGAGAAGACCCTGTCCAACGTGATTTCACTGCTGAGGACTTTGCGGGCGCAAAATTCGAAATGGATCTTACTACAGGCGATTTCGTAGATTGGAGCCAAATCGAATTCAAGGTTGTCGCAAAGGCTGCGCCAGGGGCAACATACACCGAGTATGACCTTGACGAGTCGCAGGAAGTTGATTTCACGATCCATGCATATGTGAATGGCGATTTGAACACCGTTGAATACACCTACACAGTTCAACCGATCGTCGTCAATTACATTGTACCTGTCATGACAGGCGCTGGTCCGGTTTTAGAAGAGACCGAACTTGTCGATGACTTCACACGCAGCGCAATTGACCAAACAGGCGTAAGCTATACTGGTGCAGTATCACTTTCCAGCCGCGTTAGCTATTTGGAGGTCAATTATGATGCGACAACTGCTGTGACCGATGGAGACGCGATTTACAAGTCGGCTTCCGCGGCCAATACAACCGGATCATATGCGTATCTTGTTTTTGTGATGAAAGGATCAAACGGAGCTTCGATTGATGATTTGAAACTTGCTTTCCGTTATGACGACAATCACGAACTCCTTGTTCGCGATTTCACACAATTGGTTGATTCTGACGCACTTCCGTTACCGGAACTGACAAGCGATTATCAAGTATACATCATCTCTATCGCTGACAGTTTGGATGGACTCACATTCATCGGAACGACCGCTGACGATGTTGCAGCAGGCGGTTCGATCGTCGGATTCCATCTGTATGCAGATGGAGTCGGAGCCGGCACAATTGACATGGAAGAAGTATATTATTCCAACAATGCCGTAACAGTGGGATCGGAACAAACGGATTTCTTGATTGACGATTTCCAAAGAACAAATGTCAATGTTAAACCGTTTGACGCCATCTATTGGTGTGGATCAGTCGGTGAGATTATCGGCAAATGGTTGTACATGGACGCGCTTTCCGCGGCTGCTAGCTACGAGGAAGCAAATAAACCAATAGGCACTTATGAGAATCTTGCCCTGACATTGCGTTCGGCAACAGCTGCTGGTGACATCAGTGTCACGCCGGTATACAACGACGGAACTACCACAACATACGGAACTACAGCTTTGCTTTCGACGCTTCTCGATGGTGATTCTGAAGCTATCGGAACGATCGGAACTGCTTTTGAAACCGTTGTGATTAACTTTGCGGCCAATTCATGGGCAACGACAGATCTCGTCGGTTTCAAACTCGAATTGGCATCCGGATTCTTCACTTTCGACAAGATCGAGTACAAAACCTTTGCTCAGGGAGAAGAGCCGGTTTATCCGACAATCGATCCAGAAAGCTTCAAGGTGTTTGACAGCTTCGAAAGAGCGACAGTAGGAGCAACTTCTGTTTACACAGAAGACAATGCCGTTGCCGCTGCGAATAATCTGTATTACATCATTTCCTACACTGATTCCGAAACTCTTGGCAAACTGTATATTGAAGACGGAGCCGTCGTGTTTGATTGCACGGATGATTCTGGATACATCAATTTCGTTGAAGCCAGCAAGAGTGGCAACCTCGGAACGCACAAATATGTTGTATTCAAGATCAAGGCTGATGAAGGCGGCAGTTTGAACGATTTCCGCTTCACTAACGGCTCGATGGATGCAGTTTGGGGTCACAGCATGTTGTCGGCTCCGGGAATGCTTTCAACCGCTTCGCCTTATGTGGATGAATTTGGTTGGACATATTTGGTAGTTGATCTTGCACTCAATGAACTCAATACTTCATTTGAAGAGATGACGATGTTCTATTCGGGTGCCGGAAGAGTCCTAATCGATTCCGTTTTCTTCGCGAATGATGACTTCCCGCGTCTTGATTTAGAAAACAAGACCGATGCGGATGATTTTGAACACCCATTCCTAGCCGAAGTCGTCGACTATACTTATAACTACTTGGATCTGACCACCGACAATCCGCTCAACCAACGTTATCTCGTCCTTTCTTTGAGAGGAACAGGTTTGGAGAATCTTCGTTTCGAGACTCATGTCGGCGCTACCAACTCACCTGCTCTTTGGTTAAAAGATGCTATTGGCGTCAACGGATACGAGTATGACCCAGCCGACTTCTCGGCTAGCGAATATCGTTACTTCATCATCGACCTGCTTGCCAATGGATTACAATTGCATCCCGAAGGCATCCATCTGCATTTGAACAATGCGAAGGTATATATCTCCGAAATGTTCTTTGCGGACACAATCATTCCTATCGAACAGGCTGAAGTAGAAGTTGTTTATTCACCAGAAGTACCACTTGTTATTGATGGTTCTGCCGCTGAATATCTCTACAACTATGTTGGGTTTGATTTCCCAAGTTTTGCGGATTATTTGGTACTAGTGGTGAAAGGTGATTTGACTTCACTCAGGATCCAAAGCATCAATTATAATGAAAGCTTCACTTCTGATTTTGTCTGGATTCATGACATGAAAGGCATCAACGGCCTTCCATTGAGTTATGTCCCGGTGAGTGAAGACTATCAAATCCTAATCATCGACACGGTTGCATCCGGATTAGGCAATAACATCGGTGCGTTGCATGTTCATTTTGGCAATGCGACGGACACGGACATCATGACGCTTTCGGAAATATCTGTTGTCAACAAGCCAAATATGTTTGTGGATGACACTACAGTTCAAGAAGTGTTTGTTCCAGATGTTTGGTTGCCAGACCCAGTGTTCGGACCAGCATCCGGTGATGCAAATGGTTGGGGAACGTTGAGTTGGGATTCAGCTGCGATTGCTACCAGAGATCCATTGGATCCAAACAATGCTGTACTGAAATTAAGTCTGTCCGATGCGGG
>JAFGQT010000093.1 GCA_016935515.1 Bacilli bacterium | reverse complement strand
TTGACCGAGATCGACTATGATAAACTTTATCTCAACACACCGGTTCGTCCTCCGGCGGAGGCGAACGTCAGAGCAGTAGACCACGAAGACATGTTGCAAGCTGAGAAAATGTTGGGAGGCATATCGATCGATCTGCTTGTGTCATCTGGATTTCACAGCGAGATCAACGATGATCTCGAATCGATCATAAGCATCATCAAACGTCATCCGATGAACCAGCATGAAGTGATCAGTTTTTTGGTTGCGCGCAACAATCAGGAACCGGAAACGATCATTAGGAAGCTAAATCTGGACCCAAGAGTTGAAACAATCAATTACAAGGGTTATACGACATTCAGGCTAAAATGAAATAGGTGTTTTTAGGAGGTAAGCGATGGATACATTTGATAATTTTGCCAAAGCATATGATGCTTGGTATGAGAGCCAGAAAGGCAAGTTCATCGACAAATTGGAAACCAAACTTATTCTTGACCTAATGTCTTCAGAAACGAAGATGGAAATTCTCGACATTGGATGCGGTACAGGAAACCTAAGTATGAAACTGGCTGAACTTGGCCACCGAGTAACCGGAATCGATCTGTCAGAAGCGATGCTTGAAAGAGCCAAAGCTAAAGCAAAGGCAGAAAAGTTAGAGATCGATTTTCGTTTGATGGACGCATGCAGTACTGATTTTAAGGACGATACATTTGATGCGGTTGTTTCCGTGACGGCCATCGAATTCGCCAAGCAGCCAGAAAGCATGGTCAAAGAAGCGCTTCGCGTTGTCAAATCAAAGGGAAAAGTTATATTCGGCACCATCAACAAAGATTCTGATTGGGGAAGAGCCTACATTGAGCAAGGAAAATCCCCGAATTCCGTTTATCACCAGGCAAATTTCCTTTCGGACAGAGATTTGTCGGCAATCGAGAGCGATCAATTGGTGGAAATGACTGAGTGTCTTTATATTTCGCCAAACTCGCCAGTGGGAGATTACGATCTGGCGAGGGAAAATAAGTCGAAAGAGTTCGGAAAAGGAGGGTTTGTTTGCGGACTATGGATAAAAAAATGATTTGTCAAGTTGCCTTTGCGCCGATCGAAAGCGTTGACTATCTCGCTGACATAAAACACGTAATCAAGTTGATTGCCAATTCTAATATTGATCATCAGGTTGGAACTTTGTCTACTATGATCAGCGGTGAAAAATCCAAAATATTCGCTCTGCTTGAAGACATATACTCTGTCATGGATTCTAGATGCGGTTTCACCATGGATGTCAAGATTTCGAACTTGTGCGGGCAAAAACAACAGGATGAGAGTTAAGAATGGCCTATTGGCCATTTTTTTTAATGTTTCAGGGTCATGTTGAAAGAACGAATGGTCACTGATATAATAACGAATGTTGATATTATATAGTTTCTTGTCAAAAGGAGAAAAAGCATGGCTGAAACTAACAAAGAGATCTCAAAAAACATGATTGAGAAAAAAGATCCTTACATGGCAAAAAAAGCCTTGTTGTTCTTGGTGCTTCTGGGAATCATCAGTCTGCTTTCCGATTTCACGCACGAAGGCGCAAGGAGCATCTATGGGCCGTTTCTTGGATTGATCGGAGCGTCGGCATTCGTTGTTTCTTTCACTGCTGGGCTGGGTGAGTTTATTGGCCAGGCCTTGAGGATCTTTACCGGAGTCATAGCGGACAAGACAAAAAAATATTGGACGATGATGATGGTTGGCTATGCCTTGAACCTGCTTGTCATACCACTGTTGATGTTTGTGGATGCGACCATTTGGCAAGTTGCGATTGTGCTCATTTTATTGGAACGGGTCGGGAAAGGAATCCGTGCCCCCGCAAAAAGCGCTCTTACGTCTTTCACTGCGCCACATCTTGGCGCAGGCAAGGCTTTTGCGTTGCAGGAAGCCCTCGATCAACTTGGAGCTTTTTTGGGGCCTCTATTTGTTTATCTGATATTGAATCTGAATAAAGGTTCGGAACTTGATGGGTATCAATTGGCCTTTGGTTTGTTGGGAATCTTCGCGGTGATGACGTTAATCGTTCTCGTTCTTTCCCGGGCGAAATATCCGAATCCAGACAGATTCGAAATCAAGACGATTGAAAAAGGATTCAAGGGTAATCCTGCTTTTGGAATGTATCTCGTCGCAATCAGTTTCATCGCTTTAGGGTTTGTCGATTATCCGTTGCTTGCTTATCATTTCGGACAGACCTCGACGCTTGATCCAATTTATATTCCTTTGATCTACTCATTAGCCATGGGAGTTGATGCCTTAGCGGCTTTGTTCTTTGGCAGATTGTTTGACAAACGAGGCGTGATCGCCTTGCAATACAGCATTGGGTTGGCCATGTTGGCTACACCACTGGTGTTTTTGGTTGAGGGCATATTCGCTTTGATCATCGGCATAATACTTTGGGGTATCGGCATGGGAGCGCAGGAATCGATACTCAAAGCGGTAGTGAGTAGAATTGTGGATAAAGACAAAAGGGCTACGGCGTACGGTATATTTAATTCCGTATTTGGCCTTGCTTGGTTCATCGGTTCGTTGATTGTTGGCGCATTGTACGGTTTTTCTTTGCTTTTGCTCGTTTTGTTCGCTACAGTGATGGAACTGGTTTCCATAATCTTGATTGGCTGCTTGCACAAAAAACATGCGGATAGTTTGTGATCCATTTACTTATGAATTGACAAAAGTCGCAGCTTTTTGCCTTTCGCAGTTGTAATGGAAGCGATACTGCGATATCATTTTAGGTGTTACTAATCGTTTAAATTGGAGAGATGCTTATGAAATTGATGACTTTCAATCTTCGCTGTGATGTTCAAAGTGATGGTGAGAACTATTGGCCACACCGGATTGTATCGGTAGTCGAGACCATCAGGCATAATGATCCGGATGTCATCGGTTTTCAAGAGGTAACTGATCGGATGGTCAATGACTTGCGACCAATGTTTGCGGATTACTATGTCATGGGCGAAGGGAGAAACAAGGATCTCAGCGGTGAACGTTGTTCTGTTTTTGTACGGAAAAGCCGATTTGAGTTGCTTGATTCAGAAACTTTTTGGCTTTCGTCGACGCCGAAGGTTCCAGGCTCCATGGATGTAGAAGAAGGATTTCCAAGAATTTGTACAGTTGTGGAAGTATCTGACAACCTTAAGGCATCCCGGAAGATGCGTGTCATGAATGTCCATTTCGCCTATCGAAGCGAAAGGACAAGGCTGACGAACGTCGATACGTTGTTGCGATATTATGCATCGTATCAAGCGTTAAGACCGATGCCGACGGTGATAATGGGCGATTTGAACATCGGCATCGACCATGAAGTCCATTCGCGTATCCGCTTTGAAGGATTTACCACCTTGTTTGATGAAAACACTGAGGCGACTTTTCATGGTTTTGCCGGAGGTGTTGGCATATCATTGCTGGATTATATCTATGTTACTCCCGACATTGAACTTTTGTCCATGATAATTGATAAGGAAAAACGCCAGAATCGTTTCCCGTCAGATCATTATCCCGTGATTGCCAAAATAAGCGTTGAGACTTGAAATACTGTGATAGATCGATCGAAAGGAGTGAATACGATGATTGAAGTTAAAGACATGACTCTGACTTATTCAAGCGGCAAGGGTGTTTTCAATCTTGATTTCTCGCTTGATAAAGGTGGCGTTACAGGTTATCTGGGGCCAAACGGAGCGGGTAAGACTACGACTATCAGAGCCTTGCTCGGGTTTATGAAACCTGATTCTGGCACTTGTTTGGTCAACGGTATGGACACTTACACACACGCGCCCGAAATTCAAGTAAATCTCGGCTATATCCCCGGAGAGACGGCTTTCTTTTCCGAAATGACTGGGGCGCAATTTCTGGATTTCATGATGGAGATGCGAAGATGCAAAGACAGAAAGAGAAGAGATCAACTTCTGGAAATGTTTGAGTTAGATCTCGTGGGAAGAATTCGCAAGTTCTCTAAAGGCATGAAACAGAAGTTAGGCATCGTAACTGCATTCATGCACGACCCAGAAGTATATATACTCGATGAGCCGACAAGCGGATTGGATCCGCTGATGCAAACGCGCTTCATCGAGCTTGTCCATCAGGAGAAGCAACGCGGCAAGACGATTCTTATGTCGAGCCACATCTTTGAAGAAGTCGAGAAAACATGTGATAATGTGATCATCATCAAGTCTGGCAGGATCGTGAACAAATCCGACGTTGCTTCAATCAAAAGCAGCCAACGTAAGGGCTTCTCTTTAGTTGTCAAACAACCGGAAAAAGCTTCCGATTTGTTTGCTTCAGCCGGTTTTGAAGTCAAGCGGAAAACCGGCAATAATCTCGAGGTTTTCATCTCCGGCGATGAAGTAGACGCTTTCGTGAAAATTGCGGCAACTCTGGAAATTCAGAATTTGGATATAATAACCCAAACCCTGGAAGATATTTTCATGCAGTATTATCGGGAAGGAGATGAAGCCCGATGATATGGCCGCTATTTAAGAAAACATTAAGACAAAATTGGAAATTATGGATTATATTCGCAGCCGTATTGACCATGTATATGTCGATAATGATCTCTATGTTTGACCCAGAAAGCATCGACGCTATGTTGTCTATGCTTGACATGATGCCAAAAGATCTTATGGAAGCAATGGGCTTTACAGCTGAAATAACTAGTTTGGCAAGCTATCTTGCAAGTTGGCTCTATGGCTTACTGATGCTGGCGTTTCCCATGGTCTATATCATCATTTTGGCGAATCGGTTGATAGCCAAAATGGTCGATGATACATCATTTGCTTTTCTCTTGTCAACGCCAAATTCAAGGATCAAAATCGTTTTGACGCAGGCAGTATATGGGTTGACGTCGATTTTATTGTTGTTTGTCTATGTTTTCTTGCTCGGACTCATCATGTCTGCGTCGCTGTTCCCAGGTGAGTTGGATGTCAATGGGTTCTTCCGAATCAACCTCATCACAACTTTGGTTAACGCTACTGTATTTATGATTTGCTTTTTCTTTTCCGTAATGTTCAATGAATCCAGACAAGCAGTCGGGCTTGGTTCTGCGATACCGATTGGTGGACTGCTCTTCAACATGATGGGCAATTCCTCTGAAGACCTAGAGATCATCAAGCGATTGTCGATTTATGGTTATTATGATCCTGTAGACATCGCTAATGGTTCACAGATGATTTGGCTAGTTATCGCATACTTGCTTGTGGCTTCAGCGCTTTTTGGGTTGTCGCTGATTTTGTTCAAGTCGCGGCGGCTGCCGCTTTGATAACGCAAGAAATGGGGGTTTAGACATTTGAAGTCCTATCGAAAAGAAATGTGGTTTCAAACCAACAAACGCCGTGAGTTTATCAATATAACCAACGATGTTGAAACTTGTCTCAAAGAAAGCGATATTCAGGAAGGAATCGTGCTTGTAAACGCGATGCACATCACTGCGAGCGTCTTTATCAACGACGATGAAACTGGACTGCATCATGATTTTGAACGTTTCTTGGAAAAACTCGCACCTGAAAAACCGTACAGTCAGTACGAACACAACGGCTATGAAGACAATGCCGACGCCCATATCAAACGGCAGTTGATGGGCAGGGAAGTTGTAGTCGCCGTAACGAAAGGGAAGCTTGATTTCGGCCCTTGGGAACAAGTTTTTTACGGAGAGTTTGACGGCATGCGCAAGAAGCGCGTTCTAATCAAAATAATAGGCGAATAAAAAAGCGGTCATTGATTTGACCGCTTTTCATTCGCTTAGATGAACAGATTGTGATTAGAATCGACCGTGTCTCCAAGATAAGTGGCGACGCCTGCGACATCAATTCCATCAATCAACTCTTCACGCTTGATGCCCATGATATCCATCGACATCGCGCAGGCGGTGATTTTGACACCCATTTCCATGGCTGTTTTCATCATCTCCTGCAATGAGGCGACGTTTTTCTTTTTCATGATCGATTTAATCATTTTCGGACCGATGCCGGCCATGTTCATGTTGGAAATTGGTAGTTTTTCTGTTCCGCGAGGCATCATCATGCCAAACATCTTCTCGATGAATGTTTTCTTGACGCGCACCTTTCGAGGTTTGCGCAAGATGTTTAGACCCCAGAAAGTGAAGAATAGGGATACTTTTTTACCCATAGATGCTTTGCCTTGAGCGATGATGAAAGCGGCAATCGCCTTGTCAAGATCTTGGCTGAACACGACTATGGTCGTGTTTTCTTTGTCTGAAGACACGAAATTGTCTGACGAGGAAACAGCAGTGGCCGTACCTTTTTTTATCGTTGCGGTGATGATCTTGTTCTCGTTGGTGAGGTCGATCAAAGTATTCTTAGTCTTCTCGGCCCAACTACGGATGTCTTTCGCAAATCCGGGATCTGTGGCCTTGATCTCAAGTATTTCTCCATCATTCATTTGTTGCATGCTTTTGTATACTTGAACGATTGGTCCAGGACATTGCAAGCCGCAAGCATCGACTCTGATTGTTGTTTTGTTTTCTGACATGGGTTCTCCTTTGATGATTGGTTCGATTATCAGATTTCCCGAATCATCGATATCTTGGCAACCTGTTTCTTGAGATGGATTATAGACACATTGATAGGTCTTGTATCCTCCATCTAGGTTAACGGCCTTGAAACCGTTTTGAGCGAGGATGCGTGAACTTGAATATGCTCGAATGCCAGTTTGGCAGTATACGTAAATAGTTTTATTTTTTGGGAGCTCTTTGAGACGGTTGCGCAGTTCCTGGAAGGGGATGTTGATCGAGCCGGGAATTTTACCAAGTTCATTCTCGATGGGTTCTCTGACATCGAGAATGAACTCTCCGCGTTTGATCAAGTCTTCGACTTCGCTCCAAGAGAATGTATCCACGAGATTGTTGATGATATTCTCTGCCGTAAAGCCCAACATGTTGACGGGATCCTTAGCGGAAGAGAAGGGAGGAGCATAAGACAACTCAAGATCCTTTAGATCAGTTACCTTCATATTTGCCCTGATGGCGGTTGCCAATACGTCTATGCGTTTGTCGACACCTTCCATTCCTACTGCCTGAGCTCCGTAGATTTTCTCGGTTTTCGGATCGAAGAGGATTTTCAATGAGAGGGTAGAAGCACCCGGATAGTATCCGGCATGCGATCCAGGATGGATATGAATCGTTCGATAGTCCAGATTCAGCGATTTGAGGTATTTTTCATTATTGCCGGTTGAACCGACGATATAGTCGAAGACTTTGGCTACGGAAGTTCCTAATGTACCAGCGAAAGCTTCGTCAATGCCGCAGATGTTGTTCGCAACGATGCGGCCTTGCTTGTTTGCTGGTCCGGCGAGAGGAATCAAGGATTGACGGTGATTGACAAAATCCTCAACTTCGACTGCGTCACCCAAAGCATAAATGTTAGGATCTGAGGTTTTTAAGTGTTTATCGACGAGAATTCCACCTCTTTCGCCGATTTTCAATCCGGCTTTGATAGCCAATTGGTTTTCCGGTCTAACTCCGATCGCGAAGACGATCAAGTCGGTTGAAATGCTTTTCCCGCTTCCAAGCGTGACCGTATGTCCTGAGTCAGAGAAAGTTTTAACACCATCTTTTAGAATCAGGTCAATACCTTTATCAATCAGGTGTTGATGGACTATTTGAGCCATTTCATAGTCAATACTTGCCATGACCTGTTCGGCCATTTCCACAAGCGTGATATTTAGGCCGAGATGATGAAGATTTTCCGCCATCTCAAGACCGATGAAGCCGCCACCGATCACTGTGGCATGTTTCGGTTGTTTCTCGTCGATATAGTTCTTGATTTTATCAGTATCGGGAATGTTGCGTAGCGTGAACAAGGTTTGGGCTTCATCAATCCCGGGGATTTTCGGTTTTACTGGATAAGCGCCGGTGCTTATGACGAGAACGTCATATGTCTCGTCGTAAGTTTCGTTTGTCTTATGATTCAGAATCGTGACTTTTTTGTTGGATGCATCGATGTTTGTTACTTCCGCCAAGGTTCTGACGTCGATTGCGTATTTGGCTTCCATATCTTCGACTGTCTGAACGATCAGGGCATCGCGCGAAGATATCACTCCGCCGATATAATAAGGTAAACCGCAATTAGCGAACGAAATGTGTTCGCCACGTTCCAACATGATGATCTTTGCTTTTTCATCAAGTCTTCTTAGTCTTGTGGCGGTGCTTGCCCCACCGGCAACTCCACCGATAATTAGGATCTTTTTGCTCATTACATACCTCCGTATAGCAGTTATAATAATATCATTTTTTGAACAAATGTCAAATGATATAGCGCTAGATCTTATCATGAAAAAGCTCTCATGATTTTGTGAGGAATGTCCATCTTTGAAATCAGACAAAGTGTGTTATAATTTTCATGAGAAAAAGTTTGGAGGATTGCGATGAAAGTATATATCGATAAGCGGATCATTGGCGCAGAAAATGTCTCCTGCCTCATGCAAGACTTTTCTGACATCAAGTTTGTCACCGAACCAGGCGAAGCGCTAGAAGCAGAGATATGCTTTGTCATGCCCAATTTTTTCACTCACCAAAACCTGAATGATTATACAAAACTTAAATTTGTTCAATTGTTGATGGCGGGCTATGATAAGTTTGACATTGATACGGCAAATCGATTGGGAATCAAGGTCGCAAATGCGCAAGACATTTTTTCGATTACCGTTGCGGAAGATGTTTTCACAAAGATTTTTGTGCTGAACCGCAACGCAAGACATTATTTGGAGTCCATGAAAACAAGGACATGGAAACCGATTCGCAAAGAACCTGAGTTGACCGGATCGGTAGTAGGGATTCTTGGGACCGGATCGATTGGAAAGGAACTAGCCAAACGGTTCAAGTCTTTTTCCGCAACTGTCTACGGATATGGTAGAAAAATCAAGGATCTTCCGGATTTTGATCGCGTATTTAATGACCGTAAGGGTTTGGAATTCATTGTCTCAAACAGCGATTATGTCATTCTTGCTCTACCTTTGACGGAAGCGACATATCATCTTGTAGACGAAAAACTTCTGGGAATGATGAAATCAAGCGCACTGCTAATCAATGTCGCCAGAGGCGAGATTGTTGATCAGGATGCGCTGGAACAGGCGTTGATAGAAAAGCGCATCCGCGGCGCAGGCATCGACGTTACCACGCCGGAACCACTGCCTTCCTCAAGCAAACTCTGGGAGTTGGAAAATGTTTACTTGACACCACACAATGCTTCATCCAGTCCGCATATGCAAAGCAGGCTTACAGAACTTGTCCGGATGAATCTCAACAATTATCTTCAAGACAAAGAGATCCTCTACTTGATAAACTAAAACGCTTCGAAGGATTTTCCTTCAAAGCGTTTGTTTTTTTTATTATCGAGGACTATGAACTTCAGTCTTCTTCCTGATCTTTGGGTGTTTGCCCAGAGGTATACAATCCATTGACAAATTCAATGGTTGCGATGGTTTTGTCGCAAGCATCTCGGAAACTCTGAAGATAGTCATTCGAGACGAGTTGGCGTTGATAGATAACTTCATCTCCGTCTTCTGTGTAAAGCAGATCATTGAATATTCCTGTCAGTTTGTGTGAGTAGAAGACATCCATTTCATCCGAGAACAAGGAATGACCGACATAAGGGGCCATCGACACTTCAAATCCCAAGAGGTCAACTATCGTCGGGACAATATTGTATGGCGAAGCGAATCTCATGACATCAGTGGAGTCAGTATCATTGACTTCTTTGTAAGCTTCCCTCAACAGTGGATTACAGACGGCAAAGAAAGTGTGATACATCTCCATATTGAAGTAGTCTATCGAAGTATCTTTGTTTATCTCGAGATACAATTCATGGTAGTAAACGTTATGATCGCCATAAAGAACAATCAAAGTATCTTCAAGCAATCCATTAATTTCAAGTTCTTCCAGGATTCTTCCGATTGCGACGTCAAGATCCATCATGGCCGCTTGATAATGTCTGATCCTTGCAATGTTGTCATCAGTGCTGTCTTCAAGGATGTTGGTCCACAACCCTTCCGCTTCAGCGTTGTCAATCGCTTCAAAGTAACCCAGATCTTCAAACAACTGCTTGTTTACGGAACCATAGTTGTAAGGCCCGTGTGTGGAAAGCGTAGCCCAGAAACTGTAGAAAGGCTGATCTTGCGACATCATCAAAGGAAGAATCTTCTCGATCGTAACGCTGTCAAGCGTGTAATCGCCGTCCCAAGTCCAGATTTCCTGACCGGGATGTAAGTCTTCATGAAGGTAGGTGTTCTCAAATCCCAGCATCGGCATCAATTCGCCACGTTGATAGAATGACGGGACATTGTCATGGAAATAGGAAGTCTCATAATCTTCGTTTAGTATCCACGGCAATGCAAACGATAGATCATAGTCGTAGTTGCCGGGAAGAAAATTGACAGAAGGATAGTTTCCTGCTATCGCAATCATCTCGGAAACGTTGGTTTTGTTTTCGCTGTAATGATTCGGAAAATAAAGGCCGGTCTTCGTAAGGTTATATAAATTAGGAGTCAACACTTCGGAAATTCCAAAAGGTTGACCAGACTCGATCATGATTGTGATGATGTTCTTGCCTTCGAGCAGACCAGTGAAGGGGGTGGGTTCAGTAAGATTGGGGTTATAAGGATCTCGAAATGATCTCGTGGTAGAAGCCGTAGTGATCTCATCCGGATCGCGAGTAGTCGTAATCGTGGTTTCAGTAGTGGTTGCGGGAGCGGCTTCTTCTTGGAAAAAGATGATTTCCGCTTCCTTGAAATAGTAACCGTAAAGCCCATATTTTTGTAATGAGGACCGCCTGAATGTGGTTATGCTCTCTTCTTCGCTTGCATATACTTTGAATGTGTTTATGTCGCTGGCGAATATTCCAAATACGAGTATCCAACTTGAAATCAAGGTGAATAATGCCCAAGGATAGTAACTGTGATGTTTGGGCGTGCGTTTCAGTATTAAGCGATAAATCAGAAGATTAACTAGGAAATAAGTCAAGAAAACTGATACGGTGACGATGATGCTGGAAATGGAAAGGTGTTCAAACTGGAATACGGTTACCGCTTCGCCGATCAACTGTAATTGTTGGAGGGAGAAGATGTCGTAATATACGTCGTACATCGTGGCATTGATCATGAAAAAAACCATATTAAGAACCAGTATGGCTTC
>JAFGQT010000092.1 GCA_016935515.1 Bacilli bacterium | reverse complement strand
TAAAGGCCGGTCGAATTGGGCAGAACCATGATGGTGAAGGTGGTTTGATATATGTCATAAGTAACAGTGACGGTTTTTTCCCCAGCGATCGATGAACTGAATCCGGAAGTCTGATATACGGAAGGCCCTAAAGGCAATGCTGTTCCATTGTTCTTAAGCAACAATACAGTTATCGTGGCCGGATCAAACGACTCGCCAAGGTTGTATTCCGTTTTGGTGATGTCCACTACTTGGATACCTAGGTATTTACCAGTTGTTGTGGTAACGGAAGACTCTGTTGTCGTCATTATCGATGTCGTTTGAGTTGTAGTTTGCGTCGTCGTAAAAGTTGATGTTTCAGTTGTGGTGCTATTAGGTTGTGATGTTGTGGTTACGGTTGACGCTGAAGTAGTGGTGGTCGTAGCGGTGGTAGTCTGAGTAGTAGTGAATTGATCGCATGCCGCAACCGCAATCACCAATACCATCAACATGATCAACGATAATAGTTTTTTTGTTATAGAGTTCATAATCATTTCCTTTTCATAAAAGTAGGCTTTCATATTATAACATTGTCAAAGAAAAAAGCATAGATTTATATACGCCCTTTTTGTGAAGTCGTTTTTTCTATCTTTGTTTGCATGTCCATTCAGTTATGATAAAATTGATTGAGTAGCAAATGTTCATGATGAGATAAATATACTATTTTCTCAATAACAATTATCAGATGAATTCAAAACGAATAGAGGATGAAAGAAGGATTGACATGAAGGACACGGCACAGATCAGGGAAAAAGCTTTTGCACTTGCACAAAGAATTATCGATGAAAACGGTCCGCGCCTTGCGGGGACCGAAGCCACCAAAAAAGCAGCTAAAACGCTTGAACAAGAAATGGGAAAATTTGCGGATAAAACCGAACTGGAATCATTTCACCTTTATCAAGGAGCATTCTTGGGTTGGATCAAGATTCTCGTCGCTTCTTACGCATTGGGAGTTACGTTATTATGGTTTGATTTGCCGCTGATAGCTTTAGCAGTTGCGATATTGAGCATTCTCATATTGGTATTGCAGTTTTTCTTTTACTTGCCGATCATCGACAAATTGTATCCGAAAAAAGACGGATATAACGTCGTTGGCTATATCGAGCCGACAGATGAAGTCAAGTCACAGGTGATAATCAGCGGACATCATGACAGTGCTCAGGTGTTCAATTTCTTCATTCATCAGCCCAAATTGTATAATCTGAGAACAACAGGATCGATCGTACTCGTTATTTTGCTCAGCATTTTGTCATTAGCTTTGTATTTCATAACGAATGATATTTTCGGTTTGGTCGCGAAGATCGTGCTGTCGCTAGGGTTTCTCCTCACAGGCCAAATGTGGTTCTTTGCCTCTAAACAAGGCACTCCGGGAGCGGGAGACAATTTGATTGCCAGCACAACAGCTTTAGAAATCGGACGTCATTTCAAGGAAAACAAATTGAAACATACACGGATCATCATTGCCAGCTTTGATGCGGAAGAAGAAGGCTTGAGAGGCGCAAGAGCATTTGCGAAGCTACACAAGCAAAGTTTTGAGAAATTCCCGACCACCTTATTGAACACAGACTGCGCCTATAATCTCAAAGATCTGTTTTTCCTGACCAGCGATGTCAACGGAACGGTCAAAATGGATGAAGAGTTGGCAAATGAGCTTGTCAAAATAGCGGCCAAGAACAAATATTCAGCCGAAGCAAAACCGATCAGTTTCCTTACCGGCGGAACAGACGCCGGAGAGTTGGCCAGAGTAGGAGTAAAAGCGACAACGCTCATCGGGATGCCTTGGAGCAACAATTCCCGCTCCAGCGTTTATCACACGCCCAACGATACTTTGGATCACGTTGAGAAGGAAATCATCGACGCTACGATAACAATTTTTACCGAATATGTAGAACAGAAAGATCAAATATAAACATTTAATAAATTCAGATAATGCATCCCGCAATGGGCCGAAAGGTCCTGCGGGATGTTTTTATTCAGGTTATGTTCAATGATGACAAGGTTGCGAAAACGAGAATATAACCTTTTCATGAACGTTGAAATGTGTCATAATACTATTGGCATTATTCCTACTTGGGAAATATTATTACATTTGAGGGAGTGATTTGATGAACCCAATACTTCAAGTTGACAACATATCGAAGACTTTTCGTTTATCTCGCAAGCAACAAAAGATCGAAGTGACCAAAGAAAAACTGAAGGTCGCTGTGAACGGTCTTTCCTTCGGCGCCTATAAAGGAGAGATCTATGGTCTTCTTGGGCCTAACGGGGCAGGAAAGACAACCGCTTTGCGGTGTATCTCAACGTTGATCAAACCCGATTCCGGAGAAGTCACAATAAACGGTCATTCTGTAACCAAAGAAGAAGACAAGGTTAGAGGAGAGATCGGTTTTTTGACAAGCGATTTGAAATTGGAGGAATTCTTCACCCCCAATTATCAGTTTGACTATTTTTCCAAATTACATGGTGTAAGCGAAGAAACCATGAAACAAAGAAAAAAGATTTTGTTTGAGAAGTTTGGGATCGATAAGTTTGCGGAAGTCAAAGTGGGTGAACTGTCTACAGGAATGCGTCAGAAAGTCCAAATCGCCATTGCATTGGTACACGATCCCGATATAATCGTCTTTGATGAGCCGACCAATGGTTTGGACGTGTTGACCGCAAAAGTCGTCACAGATTACTTGAAAGAACTCCGCGATTCTGGTAAAACCATCATCATATCCACGCACATTTTCCGGGTTGCGGAGAGACTATGTGATCGTGTTGGCATCATCGTCGATGGTACGATGTGCTATGAAGCTGAAATTAATGATGACAATCGCGATAGCATAGATTTGGAATCGCTTCTCTTCAAACTGGTTGAGGAAAGCGAGGCAATGAAAAATGCGTAACGTCTTGACGATTTTCAAGAAAGAATGGGATAGAGTTATAAAAGACAAGCGTTTGGTTTTTTCGGTGATGTTGTT
>JAFGQT010000091.1 GCA_016935515.1 Bacilli bacterium | reverse complement strand
GTTTCCGTACAGCGTGAACTGAGACACCGCGAGAATTTCACCGTCTGTATCCTTGATCGAAAGATTCATCTTACCTTGGGAATCGGAGAAAACTCTCAATTTCGCTATTTTGTTCGCCATGTAGTCGATCTCTGCTTCACTGTCGGTATGCGTAAAGCCCACCAGCAACAAGTATCCTGCGCCAATCGAGGCAAGCAACTCACCATCGATCTTTACCTGAGCTTCGCTAACTCTTTGCAGTACAACTCGCATATTAACAAACCCTTTCGATCGAGAAGATGCCTCTGACCTTCTGGATGTTTTGGATGACGCTGTCGAGTTCGACGATGTTGCCGATTTCGATCTTCAACTTGATTATGCCTTCTCTGACCTTGTTGGTCTGTGCGCTCACTTGATTGACTTTAGCTTTTGACGAGGTTGCGGCATTGATGATTTCCGCAAGGACATTATCACGGTTCTGAACGATTATTTTGAGCGAAGTCTCGTATTTTTTTTGGATGTTCGAACCCCAGTAGACGTCAATGAGTCTCGCTTTGTCATAATAATCGATGTTCTTGCAGCTGGTGCGATGGACGACAATGCCGGAATTTTTAGTGACGTAGCCGATGATGTCGTCTCCCAATACCGGGTTGCAGCAGTTGGCAAGTTTCACTGACGGATTCGTCAAGCCTTCGACGACTATGTTGACATCTTGATGCAAAGTCCGCGTTTTCGTCTGCTTTTTCTCTTCGGGAGTTTTGTTGATCTTTTCGATCAACTCTTCTTCCGTCAATTGCTCTTTGCCGGTAATCAGATTGATAGCGCTTATTGGCGAGATGACGTTCTTGCCGATTTCGTAATATAAGTCTTCCTCGGTCTTGACGCCTTTATTGGAGAATAGGTCTCGACATATCTTGTCATTGATCGTTATTTGTAGCCTACGGCTTTCAACCTCGCGTTCAAATTCCTCACGGCCGGTTTCGACAAGAAATTCACGTTTCTGGCGGTTGAGAAAGTTTTTGATCTTGCTGCGGGCATTCGAGGTCTTAGCTATCTTCAACCAGTTGTCATTCGGTCCGACAGCGTTCTGGCTGGTCTTTATTTCGACGACATCCCCAGTTTTCAGAGTGTAATCCAAGGGTTGGATCTTACCGTTTACGATAGCACCGACAGTCTTTTCGCCGACCTTGGTATGGATCCGGAACGCAAAGTCTATCGGTGTCGCTCCAGCTGACAGATCGATGATGTCACCGTTTGGAGTGAAGACATACACGTTGGCGTTCAAAATGTCGTCGGTAAAGATATTCAGTATTTCTTCGTCCGAATCCGATTCTTCAGTATAGCGGATCAATTCAGAATACCAACGGAGTTTGGAAGAAACTATGTCTTCAATATGTTTCCGGCTTTGTCCTGCATGTTGGCCTTCCTTGTAAGCCCAATGGGCCGCAACGCCTTTTTCGGCGATCTCGTCCATCTCGCGCGTGCGGATTTGAATTTCGTAGATCTTTCCACGGTTGACGACAGTCGTATGAAGCGACTGGTACATGTTCGGTTTGGGCATAGCGATGTAATCCTTGAATTTGCCGGGCACCGGAATGAAGCGGGAATGGACGATGCCGATAGCTCGATAACAATCGCTGATCGTGTCGACGATGACCCTCAAGGCGAGTAGATCACTTATTTCCTCGAAATCAAGATGCTTGAGTTGCATCTTGCGATAGATGCTGTGAATGTTCTTGATCCTTCCGGAAACATCAAAATGAAAGTTTTCGCTCTTGAGCAATGTCTCAATTTCCTTCTGCATCAGGTTGATGTCCGCTTCCCTGGCTCCACGCTTATCCTTCACAAGTTTGGCGATGCGAAGGTATTCGTCCGGATAAAGATACTTGAAACCTAGATCTTCAAGTTCTGCTTTGAGACGATACATACCGAGACGGTGGGCTATCGGGGCGAATACGTCGAGCGTTTCGCGGCTAATGCGTTGTTGTCTTGCTGGATCGAGATGATTCAGCGTCCGCATGTTGTTCAGTCTGTCGGCCAACTTGACGAAAATCACACGAATGTCTCTGGCCATCGCCAAGACCATTTTCTGATGGTTTTTGGCTTGTTCTAAAACTTTCGATCCATCATATTGCAGCAAGTGCAGTTTTGTCAGACCTTCGACGATATCGGCGACTTCCTCGCCGAATTTGGCTTTAAGTTCCTTGTAGTCGGTATTGGTGTCTTCAAGGATATCATGCAAAAGACCGGCGGCGATCGTGTTCGGATCGACGCGGTACTCAGCTAAGGTAATGGCTACCTGTACAGGATGGATGATATATGGGTCGCCTGATTTACGCAGTTGTTCCGCATGCTTTTCGTAGGCATAGTCAAAAGCGCTCCTGATGAATTCCAGGTGCTCGGGTTTGGCTAAATAAGTGGATATTGCCTCAAGTAATGGTTGATACGCTGCGTCGCGAGCCATGTTCTCCTCCTTCCGGAGCTATTAATATTGGATCAAAACCTTAATGGGATAATTGCCGCACTTCTTTCTGCCGTCAAGTGCCGTCAATTCGATCATGAATCCAAGTCCGACGACTTCTGCCTTGGCAGTCTCGACTAGTTTGATCGTTGCTTCCATCGTTCCACCAGTGGCGAGAAGATCGTCGATGATCAATACTTTGTCTCCAGCTTTGATTGCATCGGCGTGCATGCACAGGGTGTTTTTTCCGTACTCAAGTTCATAGTCGTAACTTATGACTTTGCGGGGAAGTTTTCCCGGTTTGCGAACCGGAACGAATCCAACCTGCAAGACGCAGGCCACGGGCGCCCCGATGATGAATCCTCTCGCATCCGGTCCGATCACCTTAGTGGCTCCAAGCGTTCTTCCGAACTCGGCTAGTTCTTCTATCGCCTGGTGGAAAGCCTTGCCTTCACCGATAAGCGGTGTTATGTCCTTGAACTGAATCCCTTCAATCGGAAAATCAGGTACATTCTTGATATATTTCGCGTAATCCATTTCATGCCTCCATCAAATTTCTTGCCAACTCTGGCAAAGATTGGTTTTTCTCAGTATAGATTCTGTCGATAAGCTTCGCTTGGCGGAGTCTTGTGACATAGGTGTCTGATTCAGTAAGTTCGCGCCTGCCGTTTGGTTTTTGGAAAATCAATCTGTCCGTCGTGAAAGTAGCGAAACCAAGTTCAGTGAAGATCTTGACGATTAGCATTGCTTGGCGAATGTCGACAGCCGCTTCATGCGCAAACAGGTGAATCTCGATCTCCTTGGCATCTTCGAGGATGCGGTAGCATTTCCCGAGCAGTTCCTTGCTCAAAAGATCGACCAGCGAGACTCTCAGCCGTTTGGGCACCAAAACATAGGTCGAACTTGATTCTAGTTTGTCATGATCTAGAAAATACTCATCATTGAACAAGACGATTTCTTGTTGGCGGATTCTTCCTAGGTGCTCTTTCCATTTCTCGTCGAACCGGAGATCCAGAACCTGAAGTGACTTGCTCGCAAGATCCTTGACGATGACTTGGAGACTGATCCTCGATTTCCAGGTGTTGAGATTCATGCCACCGACGACATCGATGAGATCACCAATTTCGAGCGAATAATAGTATTCTGTGTTGTTGAAGGCTAGAACATCGAATGTCTTTCCTTCAGAAGCGACTGTGAGTTTGACATG
>JAFGQT010000090.1 GCA_016935515.1 Bacilli bacterium | reverse complement strand
TCAAACCTATGCTTGCTAAATGGTCGAGATGATGGGATTCGAACCCACGACCTCTTAGTCCCGAACCAAGCGCGCTACCAAACTGCGCCACATCTCGACCTGGCGGAAGAGGTGGGATTCGAACCCACGCGCCCTTGCGGACGACTGCATTTCGAGTGCAGCTCGTTACAGCCACTTCGATACTCTTCCGGAAAATAAAGCCCTATACTCTCATATAGGGCTTTTTGTCCTTTTTGGAGCAGGTAAAGGGAATCGAACCCTCATAATCAGCTTGGAAGGCTGATGTTCTACCATTGAACTATACCTGCATAAATCGCAAAAATATGATAACACAATCCCTAGATAGTGTCAATAAAAATATCTTTGTCTACAGTGTTTTTTCAACCGCTCTCAACTTCGCGCTGTGAGCTCGGTTATTGGCGAGAATTTCGGCTTCGCTGGGTAAAACAACGTGTTTGTTCACCAGCTTTAGAATCGGTTTTTCCGTTTCCAGTATGGGTAGACCTTTCGGTAAGTCTATCGTCGAATAATTCCGAAAAATCTGCTTGCAGATCCGATCTTCAAGCGAGTGGAAAGTTATGGTGACGATTCTGCCACCGGGATTCAATAATTTAATCGCTGCTTCCAAGGCTGCTTCAAGTACACCAAGTTCATCATTGACCGCAATACGTAATGCTTGAAAAGCTTGTTTTGCCGGATGGCCTTTCTTCCGCAGTATTTTTGCCGGTAGAGCACTTTTGATAATGTCGACAAACTCGAATGTCGTCCTTATCGGTCTATTTACCCTTGCTTCAACGATTTTCCTGGCTATTTGCCTAGAAAATGGTTCTTCTCCATAACGAAAGAATATTTTCGACAGTTCACTTTCAGGATATTCATTGACTATCTTATAAGCATCGATAATGTTTGATTGATCCATTCGCATGTCAAGATAATTGTCCTGTTGATAGGAAAAGCCGCGTTCAGGTAGATCGAACTGGAACGATGAGACTCCCAGATCGAACAAAAAACCGTCGACACCCGAAACTGATTGACTGTGCAGTAGTGAGCCTACCTCGGAAAAATTGCCTTTGAGAATCGTGACGTTGCTATAATCGCCAAGTCTCAGACTGGCTTGTTCGATCGCAAACTCATCTTGGTCGATGCTGAAAAGTCTGCCGTTTTTGAGCAGTTTGGCAATGGCTTCAGAATGACTGCCGCCTCCTAGTGTCATATCGACGTAAGTTCCGTCTGGCTTGACATTCAGATATTCAATTGCTTCTTGAAGCATTACCGGTACATGAGTTACCATCGAAATCACCATTTCAATTATAACACACCGACAATCACAGAAAAAGAAAAACGCTGCATTTGGCAGCGCTTCTTTTCTTTTACTCTTTTTCCGTCTTTTCGGGTTTGGGTTCTTTCACGAGAACGCCCTTGTAGAAACCGCATTTTTTGCATACTTGGTGTGCAAGTGTCAGTTCACCGCAATTCGGACATACGACCATTGACGGTGCATTGAGTTTGAAATGAGTTCTTCTTTTTCTCTTGACCGCTTTACTAGTCTTACGAAATGGTACAGCCATGTTTTCACCTCCTGAAAATTATTATTGTTTCTTTAGTTTGGCAAACGGATTGTCTTCCATAATCTCCGTTTCGGTAAGGCTCGTCTTTTCCTCAATATAATTGTCATAAGCGTGTGGGCTAACAACCTTCATTGGTTTTTCAATGAGAATCTCAGCCCAAATGTAAGCATCAAGATCGATTGTCACACCATCAATCGGGTTTGTATAATCATCGTCGATCTTGGTTGAGAAATCTAATTGAGTCGAGAAATCAAGATCGACACGAACCGGTTTAAGCGTGATAGCACAAAGCATCTTTAACTTGCAGATGACGTTGACTTGGAAAACGAATCTTTCCTCAGCCTCAACATAATGGAAATTGCCTTTGACCTCGACGGGGCCGGCATCGACTAAATCGTCATCCGTGTTTTTAAGAAAAACGGTCGGATCCATAACATATGTAAAGCTGTTGTTTGTGCGATGATGCTTCTTGAGCTCGTATATCGTCCATTTCATGATATCACCTCAGCGCAGCATTTAAATTATACTTGTTTTCGACTTGATAGTCAAGAATTATCAATCAATAATCATTGACCTCGGGATAACTGTGCTGATGCGTCGGACCGAGGACAAAGTAGCCTTCCCTACCACCTTTGCCAAAGGCTCCGAGCATTCTTCCGCGAAGTTTCAGGTAACGTTCGAGCATCGAGATATCACCAACGATGTCAAATTGACTCTTGTGAGCTCTTATGGCTAGTTTCTGCTTTATTATATCATCGCTTGAAAGTCTCGGCTTCCGATTGGGACGGTGGGTATAGTAATAAGCCAAGGTTTTCATCACGGGGCCATTTGCGCCATATTCAGGTAATGAACCAAGATTTCGCTCATACATCAATGGATATTGCGACATCAGCACGGCGATGCCGGCAGCACTTCCGGCTCTCAGATGGTCAGGATGGATTTCCGAGGGCAAATGTGGGTCGGGCGCAAAAACAACTTGGGACTCGCACTCGACCAAAATCGGAGCCAATGCTTTGGCAAGGTCCCAAATCCGGTAATCGCCGCCGTCGGGAAGATCAAGAAAGAAAACTCTCTTTGCTCCAAGCAGTTCAGCTGACGTCTTTGCCTCGTCCTTGCGAACTTCGACTAATTTTTCCCAATCGACATCCCCAGCAACACTTCCGCTGCCGCCGTCGGTCACGATGACGAACACAATCTCCTTGCCAAGCCGTTTCAGTTTGTGAACAAAACCACCACAACCGACCTCAATATCGTCAGGGTGCGGTCCGATAAACAAATACCGTTCGTAATCTTCAAGTTTGGGAATCGGCAATGCGAACTTCAGGATTCTGCGATACATGGTAACAATCCCCCATTTCATCAGGTTAATCATATCAATGTTCGCTTCAACTGTAAACCCTAAAAAGAAAATTATCGAGCCGAATCGATTGGCATATTTCGTTGTTCGCGTTATAATTGTCATGAACAAATGAAATTTGAAAGGACATATGATGATCACAATCGAAGAACTGAAGGAAAAAATCGGATCGGTAATCGATCCTTCTAGGAATCACACTTTGCATGATTTGAACGCAATCAAACACGCAGGCATCGACGGCGACGAAAAAGGCGTTGTGCTGCTTATCGAGGTTGGGAAAAAGAACACCGATACAACACAGGTCATCACGCGTGCCATAGCCAAGATAGTAAAACTAGACTTGGGGTTCAAGAGTCTCGTCATCGATTACGAACAGGCACGTCCAAAGGCTTTGACCAAGACAGTCAAATTGATTGGAGTAGTCTCAGGTAAAGGCGGAGTAGGAAAATCTACGGTTACCGCCAATCTCGCTTATGCCCTTACCTCTATGGGTAAAAAGGTTGGAGTCATCGACGCAGATATCTACGGTGCGAACATGCCTAAGATATTCGAGTGCGAAGTCCATGAACTAAACGGTACTCCGGATCAAAAACTATATCCGGTCGAAATTGACGGGATTCAAATGGTTTCCACAGAATTTCTCGTTGAACCTGATCGAGCACTGATGTGGCGCGGGCCAATGTTGGGCAAGGTTCTCAAAATCTTCTTTGAAGACACAATTTGGAGTCAAGAATTAGATTATTTGCTGATTGATCTCCCGCCGGGAACCGGAGACGTCATGATGGACGTCAAAAACATGGTTCCTGACGCAAAGATGCTGGTAGTTACAACTCCGCATCCAAACGCCTCCCACATTGCAATCAAGGCCGGGTTCGCTGCCAAGAGTTTGAATCAGGACATTCTCGGCGTTTTAGAAAACATGTCATATTATGAGATCGATGGCGTCAAACACTATATCTTCGGCCAAGGCGGCGGTGAAATTGTAGCCGACAAACTAACCGTTCCTTTTCTAGGTCAAATTCCCATTGGTCAGCCAAGCTCGGGAAAACACTCGATTTTTGCGGAAACGGAAAGAATCGGAATCATCTATCTGGCATTGGCCAAACGTATTATGGAAGAATATTTGCGAGCTGAATGACTTGTCATTTAGCTCTTTTTGTTTTTTGTAACTTCTCGACAAACTTCTGATATCTTTCCCGATAGATACCAGAATCCTTGTAGCGGCTGTGCCTTTTTAATAATTCAGAAATCTCCTCGGTAACCAAGCCGGCAAGATAAATGTTTTCAATTGAATAATAGTAAGGCAGTAACAAACTCGCCAGAAAGTCTTTGTATTCAAGTTCATCACCGGTCTCGCTCAACTCAAGGATCTGCGAATAGTCAACCGGCGCATGAAGTTCATAATGCAGCATTGCTAGCTTTTTCTTTGTTTCGCGATATTCTTCATCCATTTTGCGGCTTCTATAGGACAATGCAAGCTGATAAAGATAATCCAGATAATGCGGTTCTTTCAAATCGAAAGCTGCTTCCAAACTTTCCGGACATTCGATAGCGTGCGCTATCATCCACAGATATTGATTTTTCTGTTTCCCAGAAAGGTACTTGATTTGATCGACATTGTAATCAATGGATGCGAGCGAGCGATTGAAAATGTTGTAGATGTTTTGATAAACGATCATCTCTACGATCCGAGCCAGATTCTTCTTCTGAATGAATAAGGTGCTGGCTATTTCAAATCCTGACCTGGCGATGCTGAAAAGGTGCAGGTGGCCATAAATGACAAATTGGAGTTCAAAAAGAAGTGCGTTGATATCCTCGCTGTAATGATGTAAATTTTCTATCCTTTCGAGGATTTCCTTCGCTTTTTGGTATTCGTTGATTTGGATGTTGTACCAGCATGCATAAATGGCGAATACCGACAAACCATATTCTTTCAGCGAACTTAAGTAACGAAACAACTCGTTGTAATGCCCCCTTGCGGCATCGGTGTCTCCAATGAGCACGTAATAACCAAAGCGCGCGATTTGAATCAAGATGCCGAACTGATATTTTGAAATGTTCTGGAACAATCTCTCATAACCTTCAAAGTCCTTCCTCACAAACAGATCGAAAGAACTTTCGAGGATGTCCACCATTTCTTCGGGAAAACCAATCGATTCAATCGGCATGTCCATTCGTTCCATAATCAGGTAGAGATTCTCCCTGTTTACCGCAATGGCGTTGTTCTCAATTTTAGATATGTAGGTATTGGAACAAATCCCTTTTGCCAATGCTTCTTGAGTCATCTTCAGTTCCAACCTTCGTTGCTTGATGGAAATGCCGATGCTTTGATAATAAAACTGGTACATCTCTAACTTGCGTCGTTGCAAGTCGTTTTCAAGTCTTTTGATCATAAAATTCTCCCCATTTGCATAAGATTTAAATTATTTCTCAATTATCGGAGCGAAATTCGCTCGAGATTAATTATAATTAAGAAACTTAAAAATGAAAAGAATAAATATTTGATAAAATTATTATACTTTTTACACAAAAGATCGAATCCCGATTTCTTCAAATAAAAAAACCGCTTAAAGTTGCGGTTTTAGACAAATGTCGACAAGCGGACATTCATGGCATTTAGGTTTGATTGCTTTACAGAAATATCTGCCAAAGAATAGCAATTTGTGATGCGTCTCGATCCATAAGCTCCGATCATAAAGCTGCATGAGTCGCGCTTCAACTTTTTCCGGTGTATCTTTTTCCTTGGCCAGTCCCAAGCGCTTTGCCACGCGCGAGACATGGGTGTCAACCGCAATTCTCGGTTCATGATACCACTCTGCCAGAAAGACGTTCGCTGTTTTTCTCCCAACCCCTGGAAGCATCTCCAATTTCTCTTGGTCATTGGGGAAAACTCCCTCATGATCATAGATGACCTTCTGAGCCATCTGGCGAATGTTTTTTGCTTTGTTCTTGTATAAGCCGATTGTGCGGATATCCAATTCCAGTTCGCCAAGCGGTTTACTGGCATAGTCCTCCAGAGCGCGGTATTTCTTGAACAATTGCGTTGTCAGCCGGTTGACGGACAAGTCCGTAGCCTGCTGGCTGAGCATAATCGCCACCATGAGCTCGGTGGAGTTGGAATAGTTCAGTTCACAGTGTGCCTCAGGATACAACTGTGAGATCTTCGCATGGATTATAGCGGCTTTTTCTTGGGCTTTCACTTCTCGTCCCATGAATCAAAGAAGTTTTTCAGCGCTTCTGATTTCCCTGGATCATAATTCACTTTGTTCTCATTTTTGGATTTAGCTTTGCGCTTCACCAAGATCCCGTCGACATAACTTAGAGAAAACTTGTTCGCTTTGATGGCGTCGAGTAAAGCATTCTTTATTTCAAGAATATCGAATTTATCTTCATCGAGCCATTTCTGGATGATTTCTATCTCCAAGGGAGTCAGTTGTTTTTGAAATTGGGTTTCAATCAAGTCGACGATCTCCTCCGCATTCGTCGCATATTGTTTTGGCTGGTTGATGATATCGTCGCGCATCGATTTATGATAAGAACTGATGATTTTCGCTATCGTTTCGTCCATATGGAAAATTTCCGTCTCTTTCCCGGACTTCGTTTTTTTTAGCCTGATTGTGAGGTACTGCCTTTTAATGAGATTATCAAGTATCTCCAGAAGCTCATCTTTGGATATTGTCACGTTTTTCGCAATCTTCGTGGGATTGAGAAAGGTATTTCCCTGACGCATTTGTTGGTGGAGTTCGATTACGACAAAAGCCTCGATTTCAGTCAATCCGATCAAGCGGTAGTTTTTCAGGATCAACTTATTGAAATCGATTATGTCTTCTTCAATCAATTTGCGAATCAATGTTTGTTCCATATCTGTCACTCCATTTCCATATTGGAATCCAAGGAAGATTCAGCCAGTTTGTCCAGTGTGACTTTGGCGGCATTTTGTTCCGCTTCTTTTTTTGTTTTGCCCTTGCCTTCACCCATGATGATGACGTCGTCCATGTATACTCGGGCGACAAATTCCCGATCATGAGCAGGACCGGTCTCGGAAACGATGACATAATTCAAGGTGCGTTTGTCTGATTGGACAAGTTCCTGAAGTTTGCTTTTATAGTCGTTGTCCTCAGCCCGCAAGGTCTTGCGGATCATTGGGAAAACAACCTTATCCAGCACTTTGTACACTTCATCGAAGCCCTTGTCCAAGAAGATGGCTCCGATGAAAGCCTCGAAAGCGTCTGCCAACAACGCCGGCTTCTGTCTGCCGCCGTTTTTCTCTTCGCCCTTGCCGAGCAAAAGATAATCCCCTAACGAAAAACTCATTGCATAAGCATGAAGGCTGCTTTCGCAAACGTCTTGGGCCCGTTTTTTTGTCAAGACTCCTTCAGGTTCATCCAGGTGTTCAAAAAGATATTTGCCCACCGCAAGATCAAGGACGGCATCCCCGATGAACTCAAGTCTTTCATTGCTTCTCGTTCCATTCTCGTTGGCATACGAGGCGTGGGTCATCGACCGAACCAGTAGGTCAAAATCATTGAATTTCAAGTTGAACATGTGTTCCAGTTCATGCAGTTTCTTGTTCATCATTCTCATCTTTCCTTGATTCTTGTAGGTATCGCTCGACTTTAGGGAACACTTCATTCCTAACGATTGTCGCTGCTTGGCGGATTGCATTATAGAACCCGTAAGCTTTTGAAGCGCCTTGGGCTTTGATTACCGGCCGATATAACCCGTAGATCAAAGCGCCACCAATTTCCTCTGGCGACATTGCGTGTTTGAATTCTTTTAGATTTTTCCGGGCTAATAAGGCTCCGATTTTTCCCAAAAAAGAACTGGTCAACTTCTGTTTCAACATCGTTCCCATGCCCTTGGCTGTACCTTCCATCGTCTTCATCACGATGTTGGCAGTGAATCCGTCGCTGATCAAAATGTCGCAAGGCGGATCAAGCACCGATTTTGGTTCGACGTTTCCATAGAAGTCAAACAAATCCGTGTTCTTGAAAAGCTCGAATACTTCCTTATCAAATTCGCGTCCCTTTCCTTCCTCAGTACCGATGTTGATCAAACCAACAACGGGCTTCGGAATTTCGAGAACTTCTTTTGCGTATACATAGGCAAAATAGGCTTGTTGGAGCATGTGTTCCGGTTTGATCTCCAGGTTTGCACCAGCATCCAGCAAGATGGTCGGTTTACCAGAAACCGAGGGCATAACGGGTGCGATCGCAGTCCGTTTGAATCCTTGCATCCGCCTGACCAAAATATGGGCGCCGGCAATAAGAGCTTGTGTTGCGCCGCTGCTCACCACGGCGTCATTTTCATCTTTTCTAAGCGATGCGAGCGCGCTCGCCATCGATGATTCCGGATGTTCCTTGATGGCTTTGATCGGATTTTTCTCGCCCATGCCAATCACATATTCAGCATTGACGATCTTGATCCTGTCATTCTCGCCTTTCAGCAACGACCTGATTTCATTTTCGTTGCCGTAAAGGGTCAGTTCAATATCAGATATCTTCTCCAGCGCCAATAAGGCTCCCGCGATTTGTTCTTTGGGAGCGTAGTCGCCGCCCATTGCATCAATTGCGATTCTAATCATAAAAGTCACTCCTGTCATATTGAGTATATCATATCTTAATCCAAATTATAAGCGTCGATCAACGCAAATGTCCGGTTCACGAGTTTGATTGATAACTCATCATGCCCCGCAAGCACGTCCTTGGCGTCATTCAACGCCTGTTCAAGCAGTTCTTTGTCTGTAACGATGTTTGCCATCCGGAATTTCGGAATCCCCGTTTGCTCTTCTCCGAAAACTTCTCCCGGACCTCTTTGTTCAAGATCGGTCTCACTGATTTCAAAGCCATCAACAGTTCGCTCAAGCACTTCGAGTTTCCCTCGATCGCGAAGCGGGTCATCGACAACATAAAAACAGTATGCTTGGACATTGTCTCTTCCAACCCTGCCACGAAGTTGATGTAGCTGCGAAAGTCCGAAACGACTAGCGTTCAACACCGTCATCACTGTCGCATTGGGTACGTTCATTCCCACTTCAACCACCGTGGTTGCGACGAGAACATTCACCTCGTTTTTGTAGAAAGC
>JAFGQT010000089.1 GCA_016935515.1 Bacilli bacterium | reverse complement strand
CGAGGTTTTTCAACTTCTTTTTCCAAGGTTATCGGATAGCGAACGTAATCGGAATATTTCTTCACCAGATTGCGAATCTTGTACGTCTCAAGAAATTCGTCGTATTCTTCGCCTTCAGCGTTCTTGCGGATAAACAATTTAACGATCGTCCCGCGCGACGGTTTCTCGGTCTCTTCGATGGTGAAATCTGCTTCACCTTGGCTTTCCCACTTATATGCTTTGTCGCTGTAAGCCGAGCGGGTGATCACTTGGACTTTGCGGGAAACCATGAACGCCGAATAGAAGCCGACGCCGAATTGGCCGATCAAATCAATTTCCTTGACTTCCTTGTCTTTGACTTTTTTCAAGAACTCGAGTGTACCGCTCTTGGCGATCGTGCCAAGATTGTCGATCAATTCGTCATAGGTCATGCCGATGCCGTTGTCGGAAATTGTCAAAGTACGATGTTTCTTGTCAATTTCAAGATGAATCTCGTAGTCATTGGTTTTTTCCAGCTTATCGTCGGTAAGGCTCGACAAATGATATTTGTCGATCGCGTCCGACGCGTTCGAGATCAATTCGCGAAGAAAGATCTCCTTGTTGGTGTAGATCGAATGTACCATCAGATTCAGCAAGCGTTTGGATTCGGTTTTGAATTCAAGTTTTTCTTTCATATAGTACCTCCTGGTCATTGTCGTATATTATTATATCACAATCATTAGCACTGTCAAGTATTGAGTGCTAACGAGTTTGGATTTACGGCAATCAAATAAAAAGACGGAAGTCTCCGTCTTTAAATTCATCTCATTCCGGATTCCAAGTGATAGGCGATGATTCCTCGCTTGTGCAATATCAAACCGACAATAATGCAGAGGATCGCGGAAGGAATCAAGTACAGGGAATTGTAAAGAAAGGCTGCGAACACGATCACTGCATCATCGCTTGCAAAGAGGTTGTTGATGTTCCCACCAAAAATCGTGTTCATGAAATCGATCTCATCAGGGATGTAGACGCGCCAATAAAGCACACCGGCTATCGACGCCGATATCAGCCTCAAAAAGCTGCCCAGGATAATTCCTAAGGCAAATCGGCCGGGTTTTTCCAAACTTCCGGGGATGAGGCCGGAAAGGCCGATGACGGTGAAAGTCACGATATAATCCATGATGTATTGCGGAATCGATAGAAAATAGACCTTGATCATGGTCTGGATGATTCCGTACAATAAACCTGCGACGATCCCGAACTTCAAGCCTCTTCGGCTGGAAATCATGAATATCGGCAACATGGCTATTGAGATGCTTCCACCCATCGGGAAGGAATAGATCGCTCCGAAGATGAAATCGAGAACTACGGCGATCGATACAAAAATGCCTGTTTCCAAAAGGGCGATTAAATTGGTATCTTTCTTCATGACGAATCCTCCTTCAAACAAAAAGGTCCCCGCAAAGGGGGACCGGATGAACAAAGTGTTCCTACGCTGGCATTATCCAGATCAGGTAAGGTCTATAACGGAATAGTTATACTCTCAGCCCGCTTCCACGAGCTCCCCTGTTGCATGATTAATTATAGCACTGCACATACTCTAACACAAGTAAAATGACGCTCAAGCGATGATTTCTTGGATGATCGGCAATGTCTCGATTGGCGAATCACCGATCGCAAAGGCTTCGTCGAGCAATTTGATGATTTCTTCGCCTACTGGATTATTCGCGTAGACCTCGCACAGGACATCGCCAATAGCGACCTTGTCGCCAATTTTCTTCTTCAAAAGGACACCGACCATCGGATCGATCGTATCTTCCTTGGTTTCGCGGCCACCGCCAAGGTGCATTGACACCAAACCGATATTGTAGGCCTTGATGGATTGGACGTATCCCGGTTTTTTGGCTTGATACGGTATAACATGTTCAGTTCGGACAAACGTGTCCAAAGCGCCGATTTTGCCACCCTGAGCATGGATGAATTCATAGAACTTCGCCAAGGCTTTTCCGTTATGGATGTTCTCAAGAGCGATTTGTCTTGCCTCTTTAAGCGAAGGCTGGAGTTTGGCGTTATAGACCATATGCGCAGCTATCTCGACGCAAAGATCTTCCAAGTCTTTCGGACCGTCTCCTGCCAATGTTTCGATCGCTTCCTTGACTTCAAGCCGGTTTCCGATGGCATAGCCCAACGGCTGTTCCATGCCCGTCAGGAAGGCGATAACTTTTTTATCGAAGGCTTTGCCGATAGAGACCATCAAGCGCGAGAGTTTACGGGCTTCTTCAATGGTTTTCATAAACGCTCCGTCACCGATTTTAACGTCGAGACAGATCACGTCCGCTCCGCTAGCGAGTTTCTTACTCATGATGCTTGAGGAGATGAGCGGAATCGACGGTACGGTTCCTGTCACGTCTCTTAAGGCATAGAGCAGTTTGTCGGCTGGGACGATCTCGCCGGTTTGGCCACTGACAGCGATGTTGATCCGGTTGACTTGGTCGATGAATTGCTTTTCCGTAAGGTTGATCGAGCAACCCTCGATCGACTCAAGTTTGTCAAGGGTCCCACCGGTATGACCCAGACCCCTACCCGAAAGTTTTGCCAGTTTCGCGCCCATTGAGGCGACGAGTGGTCCGAGGATCAGCGTGGTCTTGTCACCGACACCACCGGTAGAGTGTTTGTCGACCTTGATGCCTTCAATCGCCGATAAATCAATCGTATCGCCGCTTTCTAACATCGCTTTGGTCAAATATCCTGATTCTTCATCATCCATTCCCTGGAAATATATCGCCATCAGCCACGCGCTAATCTGATAATCGGGGATCTCGCCCTTGACGTAACCTTGGATCACAAAATCAATCTCTTTTTGAGACAGTTTGCATCCTTCTCGTTTTTGTTCGATAATGTCGATCATTCGCATAGTTAGTCACCTCGCAAAAAAATTATATCATATTTACGAGGTTTATTGTATAATTGTTTACGGTGATTTTTAGTGAACGAACTCATTCTTGTCAGACACGGAGAGACAGATCAAAACCGCGACTTCATCGTCCAAGGGCGAATTGACAATCCGTTGAACGATACCGGCATCACGCAGGCAAAAAAAACAGGCGCGTATCTCAAAGCGAAAAACACAAACTTCGATTTGGTCTTTTCTTCGCCATTGATCAGGGCGGTCGATACCGCTAAATTGATCGCAGAGGTCATGGATTTCAGTCAATCTGTTATTATCGATAAAAATTTCATCGAGCGGAATTTCGGCGATTTCGACGGCCATAAAATCACGAGTGAATACGCCGCGATGATCAAAGAAGAAAGCATTCCCAACATGGAAAAACATCAAGACCTTGAGAGGCGGGTCTTTGAGGCATTGAAGTCTGTCTGTCAAACCTATCCAGATAAGCGGATCTTGATCGTCACGCACTCTCACGTCATCAAAGCTTTGTTGGTAAGGTTGGTTCCCGAGTTTACATATACTTCTTACTTAGCGAACTGCAGCGTCAATTACTTGCATTACAGTCAAGGCGATTTTTCGGTGCTCAAGTATAACGTTAATCCGTTAAATGGCGGTATGGCCGATCAGGAAATTCGAACACAACCGTTTGCCAAATCTTAAAATAGATAAGCGACCTATATGAAAGGTCGCTTTTTTTTATGAAAAAGCCCCAGAATATTATTCCGGGGCGATTCCCTGATTCAACTGTTTATCAACTTGCAATATTGAGTATGACCGAACCATCGACATTGACAGTCCAAAGACTACTTAAGTAGATCGGATTGATGTTCGTATCCCACCAGGTGTTTGAATCAGGTATTGCAGTATTCGTAAGATCAACTACCTGGTCATGCGTTGTAGCGTTGGTGAAACTGCCGAAGATCGTCGATTGATCTAGGACCACTACTTGATCGCGATTGTAACCGATCAAACCTGTTCTTTCACCGTTGACGAAGGTGACTTCGAAATAAGCGTCCATGATGTCTCCGGTTCCTGGATAGCGAAGATAGCCCGCGAATGCTCCAGCGGCATTACCGTCAAGCGTAGTGTTTTGTATCACTACTCTGATAGCTCCGAAACTGCTTGAAGCATAATTAGTCACATAACCGACCAGTCCACCAAGCCCTACATCGGAACTTGCGGTTGATATGGAAGTCGCTGTCAAACCATCGATGAATATGTCATCAGCGATCATGCTCGCTTGATCAACACGTCCGACAAGGCCACCGACATTCTTGTTGGTAGAATACACTGTGGTATTGAGAATCGCAATGTTGAATGCCATGGTCTCATAAGAAGCTTGCCCGATCAAGCCACCAGTACCGTTGGAATCCGCACCGGAAATGCTTGAGTTTTTCAGCACGATGTTTTCCACAGTTACTGAGCCGCTCTCGATCCTACCGATCAAGGCTCCGACTCTCGTGGTTGCGGTGATGGTGATATTGTCCAAGACCAGATTGGAAATGGTAGCTCCATTGGCTCTCGCGAAGATGCCTCCATAACCGTTGGCTACTGTGAAAGTCAGATTACTGATAGTATAGTTGGCTCCATCGAAGGTTCCTTTGAAGGAATTGCCAGTGTCAACCCAGTTGTAACCAGTATAGTCAAGATTGTTGGCGAGAACGTAGTTGTAGTCTGTTCCTGCTGTTGCGACATAATGGAATTGATCGAGTGTCGTGACGGTAATTGATGCAGGTACGACCCAAGCGATTGCCAAACTAAGATCGCTGGTTACCGGAGTCGAGAAATCATATTGAACCCCGCTCAGTGCCCAATATTGGAACGTAATTGACGCAAACATCGGATGAGTCGGATCGACTGTCGGTTCAACGGCCAATTCACCGTAGGCGACTGTCTGGTCCGCTTCTCCTTCGAGCGAAACCGTGTATGTCTTGACCTCCCAAACCGCCACAAGCGTCATATCTTCTGTGATCGGTGTCGAAAAATCGAATGCCACGCTATCAAGCATCCAACCGGTTACAGTCATCAACACATCACCGATCATCGTGTCCGCAACAACCGGTTCAGTCGCTAATGAACCATGATTGACGATTTGGCTGTCCATGACCACACCAGATGTCCCCAAATCGAATGAGACAGTGCTTGGAGGTATCACGTCGTATTTTCCATAAAGCGTCACGTCTGCGGATACTACAAAACCAGTTTCAAGAGCAACTGTCATCGCTGCATCCGTGTACCAGCCGACAAAAGCATAGCCCATGACTTCGGGAGCCGTATAAGCGAAAACCGACTGATCCCAAAGATAAATTGCCGCATCGGTAGCACCCTGATTGTAGTCCAATGTCACAGTATGGATCGGATCTAGCAAAGGAATTGCATGATTTGTCACAGGAATCAAGAAATGATACGACCAGAGCGGGCTCAACAAGATGTTGGGCATGTTCGTAGTCCACCAAGATTCACTCGCGATAAGTTCAGCGTCCACAACATATGCAGGATCAAGTCCGAGACCTGATGTTGAAGCATTCGCAAAGCCGCTCGCGTAAACGTTAACTAGCGTTGGCATCTGATCGCTGACGTTTCCAGCGATGATGTTGGCACTGGTGGTATCACCGTAATGGATCTCACCTTGAATATAGACGTCTTTGATTAGGACAGTGACACCAGCTTCATCGGATTTTCCGATTAGGCCACCGACATTTTTGACGCCGGTCACATCGACATTGATCCCGACAACTCTTTCAATTGTCGTATTGCCTTGGACTCTGCCGATGATCGCACCGACCATTTGCCCGGTATTGTTTGTGGACTCTTTGACGATGAAATCAAGCAAGAAGACATCTGTTACAGTCAATGAACTGCCGACATCCATACCGCCGATGATTCCGCCGCCGTAAGTCGACGTTGATTCAACGTATGAGTTGATAATCGCTAAGTCAGTGATTGTTACTGCAGTCCCGGTGCTTCTGATTCTACCGGCAACCAATGCGCCGTATTGGTTGGAAATGATTGCGGATGAGTTGATGATTTGGACATTGTCGATCAAAACAGTGCCTCTGAATTCAGCCGCCAACAAGCCTGAAGCGGATTGGTCACTGTTCGTATTGACGTTGTCTAAGATGAGATTGCTTATGGTCGCATTTTCGACGAAAGTGAAGATACCGCCTTTGATACCGACTTTATCGATAGTCAGGTTTTTAACTGAAAAACCACCACCGTCGAGTGTTCCTTCAAAGTCCGCATCTTCTGGCAACCACGTGTAAGCCGCAAAATCCAAATCATTCATCAAAACGTAGTTGTAGTTGTTGTCATGGTTGGCCATGAACCAGAATTGATCTACAGTAGTGATCTGCAGCATATCAGGAACGACCCAATCGATTTCTAGATCAAGATTAGAAGTGACCGGTAAATTGAAATCATAGTCCACTCCCGCTAGATCCCATTGTCCAAATAGGATACTAGCAAATGCTGGATGGGTCGGAGTTTCAGTAGGCTGTGTAGCTAATTCGCCATAAGGTACTAAAATTGGATCCATACCTTCAAAAGTAACTGTGTAGACCACCGTTTCCCAAACAGCGACCAAAGTGATATCATCGACAATCGCGCTGGTGAAGGCAAACGGAACACCGTCAAGAGTCCAACCAGTCAAGGTTTTTAACACGCCACCGATCATCGTATCTGCGACCACTGGTGCCGTAGCGAATTCACCGTAATTAACTAGTTGCGAATCAACCGCAGGCCCTTCTGTACCGGTGTCAAAACTGACTGTGCTGGCAGGAGCCACATCGTACTTACCGTATATCGTGACGTCAGCGGTTATCGCAAAACTATCGCCTAGAGGCAAAGTCATTGCTTGATCGCTGTACCAGTCAACGAACACGAATCCCGGAGCATCGGGAGCTGTGTGATCGAAAATAGTTCCTTCAGTTAAATATATGACTTCATCCGTAGCACCCTGATTGTAATCCAGAGTGACGATGTACTTGGGCAATGAAACTTGATACAGGTTGTCAAGGACAACGCCGTCGACATTGAAGCGCCATAAGGAGCTTGTCAGAATGTTCGGGATGTTAGTCGTCCACCAAGATTCGCTGTTTGTCAGCGTATGGTTTATAATGTTTGCTGGATCAACACCGAGACCCAAAACGCTCACGGTCGTGAATCCGCTGGCCCAGACATTAGTGGCTGTTGGAACGTGATCCGCGATATTACCGACAAGGATATTCGCATGATCGTTCGTCGGGTCAAAGACAATGTTTCCGTTTAGATAGATGTCCTCGATTGTCACAACCACGCCTGGCTCGTCGGATTTACCGATCAGTCCGCCGACATTTTTGATGCCGTTGACCGAAACGTTGATTCCGACTACTCTTGATATCGTCGTATTGCCTTGTACCCTACCGATGATCGCACCGACCATTTGGCCTGTCGCAGTCACGCTGGTAGATTCATACACGGAGAAGTTGTTTAGATATATGTCTTCAAAGACAACTTCAGTTGTCGTGTCCATGCCGCCGATCAAACCGCCGCCATAGGTATTCGTCGACTCCATGTAGGTGTCGGATACTGATATGTTGCTAATTGTTACTGAACAATTAGTACTGCTTCTGATTCTCCCGGCGATGATTGCTCCATATTGGTTGTCGACGACATTGCTGGAATTCATGATCACGATATTTTCGATGATCGTGGTTCCGCGAATTTCGCTGGCAAGCAATCCTGAAGCGGATTGATCGCTAGTTGTCGTGATATTGTCAAGAACAAGATTTTTGATCGTGGCATTCTCCAAGAATCCGAAGATGCCACCTTTGAGTCCGATCTTGTTGATTGTAAGGTTAGATATGGTATGGCCTTGACCATCAAAGACAGCGACAAATTCATTGTCCGCAACCGTCCAAGTAAAGCTCGTAAAATCGATGTCGGCTGCCAAGACGAAGTAAACGCCTGATTGTTCGCTCTCGCTACGATGCAACGCATCATAGAATTCCTGGGCAGTTGTGATTGACACGAGTTCCTGATGGGTCACAGTATGTTCGATGACGTTGCTCAAACCGTTGAGTTCAACGACAAGATAAACTTTTTCATTCGGTTGAACGACCAGATCCGCAAGTGTCATTGATGTTGCCGTCACTGTAACAGATACTTTATCAGGTGAAGCAACTATTTCCGTTCCAGTCAGGACCGTATCGCTGATCACGTAATGCAGGGTTCCTTCTGCACGCATGATCGAGACCGTCAAGGTCGTGAGATGGTCAACTGCACCTGCGACAGTTGAAGTTACAGAGTTGAGCACATTTGGCTCTGCCGGCGAATAGACGGTGACTTCGGAAGTTACCTGTTTGGTGTCGCTGGCATCAGTAAGATTCGTAATAGTATAAGTCACAGTGTAGACTCCGTCAACATTCACATCAACAGGATTGTCTACTGAAACCGAATAATCCGTGTCTTTTACAAGCGTGGCTTGTGAACCGTAGTAGTTCTTGACTATCGGAGTTTCGGGAGTGAATGTCGTGCCGTTTTCAAGCGACACTTCGGGGCTGATTCCTGAAACTAAACCGAGTTTAATGCCCTCTTCTGGCCTTGGCAAAGCTTCGGGACGATTGGCCACGATATTTGTGATGTAAGATGAATTCTCGTTCAACGCTACAGTTGTCGAACTGCCGCTGCGGATGAAGATGCTATTGAACGAGGTTATGCCGGTGTAAGTTACTGGCCCGGGCGTACAAGGCACAAGATTACCCGTCTCATCATAGAAGAAATATTCGATGGTCTTGTTCACCAAGTCGGCTTCTAGACGGATTCTCACCCAAGTGTCGAGAGGAATAGCCGTCTCGATCATATCGCCATTGTCCGTCCGATAATAGATACTGCCGCTATCAGAGTCGCCTCCGGTGAGGCCAAACCCAATAATCGGAGTACTCGAACTTGTCTGTAAGTAGATTGGAGAACCATTCGCGTTTTGGTATACATCGGCTTCTACGACAAGTTCATCATAAGTGTGCACCAAAGCAGCTTCGATCTGCAGTTCAGTGAAAGCATTGATTTTCAGCGCTTTGGAACCTTCAGGGATCGTGCTGTCATCTACCGTGCTCACAACATAAAAGTGCGAGCTTCCGGTCTTGTTGCTGACAGGGCCCCAGATGCCTTCTGTCGTCTGTGGGATAATGTCACCGTCATCATAATCAGCGAACGTCTCGTTGATCAGTGGCGGCGTCTCTTCCACCGGTGGCAAAGCGATTACCGTAGCCGTGAATACCTTGATCGTTTCAACTTCGTTCAAGGTAAGCGTCGCGGTCAGAGTCACTGTTTGATTGCCGGTTTCGTTATCCGGTTGGGAAATGACTCCTGATGTGCTGATATACGTCGTGTTTGAAATACTCCAGCTGATTGAAACGCCGTCTCTAGATGTCGGCATGATCAATCTCGGAGAGCTGTTGGTCAGTCCGCTCAAATCTCCCAGATCCAACCATTCATAGGCCGCGTCGACCAAATCTTGATCAGACATGCCCGTGGTTGTTGTAGTTGTGGCGGTTGTTGAAGTTGTGGTAGTCTCAACTGTCGTTGTTCCCGTTGCAGTTGTAGTGGTAGTTGAACCGGTTGTGGTTTCGCCATTACAAGCCAGAAAACCGAAAGCGAGAAACACCAACAACATTAGCGCTAAGCTCTTTCTCATTTTTCCCTCCTAAATATATTTATAATTTATTCTAGTCGCCCAAATATTTATCGCAGGTAAACCCTGCCGCAGGAGCGATGACAAACATCAGTTTTGCGCTCCTAGTTTGACCCATGTATTCCATCAGAACGTCAACGACGACAGGCCAATTGTCGTTGAGATTTTCGAATACTTCCTCTGCGTCTTGACTCCGACTTTCAAGCCAGCAGGTATCGGGAAGGGTGACGATTCCAGAATCAGAAATGATAGCTTCATTTCTGGAACTGTAAGTGATCGTCACACCGTTATATTCCGTTGGCAGTTCCAAATCGCCATCTTCTCTGATGATAAGTCCATCGTAGCGAGTCATTCCTGAAAGTTCTTCTGCTTCGATCAGGAGTTGATAGATGTCGCTTTCTGCCAGCGTCGAGACTGTGGTCGTACCTGAGGTGCTTTCGGATGTAGTTACCGCAGTTGTTGTCATTGTGGCTTCATCACAGGAAACGATGAAGAAACTGACAATTGCTATTAGCATCAACAAAAGATATTTTTTCATCTTCATCACTCCCAATCGTAGATCGTTTTTGTGTAGATGTATCGATGCGTGTACGATCTGTCTTCAGTCACTCCGTCATCGGAAAGCAAATAGCCGTGAATGTATCCGGAGTCCGCAAGATAATAAGGCATTTCGTTAACGTCAATACCTCGAATGACCGCATCCAGAGTCAGAAGCGCCAAAGTTTCAGGCTGGTCCAGACGGCTGTAAAGCATGATGTCGGATGCAACAAAGAAACCACGATGGAATTTCTCGTTTACGATGTTATTGCCGATCGTCCGAGCAACTTCAAGGTATTGATCAACCTGTGTCGCATTGTAAAGTTCAACCATCGTCATCAAGGCAAAAGGATCATCGATTGAAGTGTCTAGGTTTAAATTCGGAGCACTGCCACCGAGCGGTCCGACATCGCCTAAGCCGAATGTATCGACGATTTCACGGAAATATGTCCAGAGTTTGACTTTGTCTTCATCTTCCTCGATCATCAGGATCGTCCTTAGTATAGGCAACAAATATGTCGTTGGCATTTCAACGTAGTCGATCCGCATATTCGATGGTCCATAATATCCAGCTTCAGGAGTAATGTATCCATATACTACCGTTCCATCATTGAACATCGGTATAATCATGTTCTTGCCATCGATTCGGATGTATGTATAATCCAGATAGCCCTCAATATATTGTTTTGCCCAATCGACGAAATAATCGATCCCGTATTTGTCGGCAGCTTCCAGCAACATCAAAATGTTGTCGACATAAACAGCTTGGGTGTTTTTCCATTGAACGTTAGATTCCCTGGCAATCGGACCGAAATCACGGAACTGCCTTGCAACACGATCACCGCATCCGGAGTTGGTGTAAGTCGGGATTGCGCATTCTTCAGGAGATTTGGTCACAAGTGTCGATTTGAATTGATATACTGTCATCCCAGTATTGGGATTAGACGCAAGATTGTACTGACGCATCAAGTATTCCGCCCATGCCTTTGGGGCTGGATCGCCGGTATGAGCCGACAACGTAAAAGCAGCGTAGGCAAGGTCAGTTGCCGCATTGACAAACGGAAGTTTGCCAGGTGAATCATCAGGTATGATCGGCAACCCGAATTCATCCATGACGATGATGTCATCGATCATTTCCTGACCGAAAACGTTGGAATCAAACGCTGTGGAATAACTGCCGTGACGGTTGAGGTCAGCGGTGTTCCAGTCAAAATGAGCAGTCCATAGTTGTCTGATGAACTTGAGCGTTGCTTCTTCGTTGACTTCGAGCATCAAATCATAATATGGCAACATGTTCTTGAGTTCATGAGGCCCATTATCGGCTTCAGTGGATTGGACTTCCAAAGTGTCGAGGTTGATAGCCCTGTGACCGCCCCAGTACATCAACCCGTTGATGTTCTGGTAGTTGAGCATGAACTCGCCAATAATCGATTTGGCTTCATTCAAGTATTTATCAGAACCGGTGACTGTCGAAAGCGCCACAAGCGTCCTCAAGAAGTTCTGTTGGTTGGCTAAGTCGGAATAAGGCACCTTTGCCCGGTTCGGAAATTCCCATTTGGCTGGTTCGCCAGTCAGTGTATTGATCGCATCCGGAAGAAGATTGGTTTCAGGATTGTAGAGATGCCCGTAGTGTAGAACGTTTTCGACGTGATTGATGACGGCATGCAACCTCTCATAGTCTTCATCATTATAGATGACATTTGAACTTGCTTGGATCATATTGGTCATGGAAAATCCAACTATCACAACCAGGGTTAGAAAGAGTGATAGACATACTTTCTTAATCATCGATTTCACTCCTTTCAACGCTGACGTTGTCCAAATATGCATAGCCGGAGCGTCCGTAAGGCATTGTCACTTTGACGACATTTGGCACCAGTATCTCACCGTCAGCCAGCGCATTGAAACGATTGCTGATGTGAAACACCCCATCAAACAAAATTGTATCTATTGAGTCAACCACCATGTAAGCTGATATAGAATCACTCTGTGCATCCCATTCGAAACGGAAACTGTACCAAGTATCAGGATTTAGCGTTATTCCCGTGTCATGATAGTCACCGCCGTCGCCGTTCTGTGAATAATAATAGAAAGGTCCACCAACTTTGACTAAAAGCGAAAGATCAGTATCAACGATGATTGAAATGGAATTTACTGCTCCAGTGGATACACCTACGGAAACAGAGTTTCCTAACACCGAAGGAACCATTATGTCAGCGTAGGCAACACCACTTCTATCGATGTCCAAATTAAACTTCGATGTGAAGATGAAAGTTGGAGTCGGAGCGCTCTGAGGATAGAGCGGTTTCTGCAGGCCATCGCTGTACATCTCAACGTAATGATTTGTTTCATCACCCTTGACCTTTGCGGACACACCTCCTGACTTATATTCAGAATTGGAGTACAACAACCAGTTCATCGGTTGTTGGTTGAGCAATTCCGATTCGAAGTCTTCGACGATCGTGTATTCGTTCGCAACAGGTGAAATGAAATCGAGATCATCCGAGGGGATGAAGCAGTCTGTCCCTAAAGGATCATCCTTGCACGGCGATTCCTGTTCGCTTGAAATTGATTGGGTCGTAGTTGTCGCAGCAGTCGTTGCAGTGGTTGTTGTCGATGTCTCTTGATCACAAGCGATAAGCGTCGTGACAACCAGAAACAAAAGCAAAATTAACGTTTTCTTCATAAATCCTCCTATCCCTTGATGCCGGATTCGGCATCGTTGCTGATGAAATGTTTTTGAGCCAAGAAAAATACTAGTATTGGCAATGACACGCCGATGATCGAACGTGTGAAGACGTGGGCATACGTATTTGTGGAATCTTTACCGAGCATCGGTAGAACCAAACTCAATGGATATTGATCCACGTCGCCCCGATAGATCAGCGGTCCTTGATAATCGTTGAACGTCGAGATGAACAGCAATAATCCAACCGTAATGATGATCGGTTTGATCATCGGCATCAGCACGTAATAGAGCACTTGAAACTTGTTCGCTCCATCAATATATGCAGCCTCATCCAAGTCCCTCGGGATGCTTCTGAAGAATTGGATGTACATGAAAACCGAGAAGGAGTTGATTGCGAACAGTGATCCTGCCCACAAGGGCAAAAATGGCATGAAGGGTAGATTGCTGCCTTCCCAGAGCGGACTAAGCAAATCCGATGTCCAAAACACAAATAGTGGTATTCTGAAAATTGTCGCCGGCATTAGCAAGGTTCCAATAATCAGCGCGAATATCAGTTTTCGACCCTTGAATCTCATTCTGGCGACAACATAGGCTACGAGGAGAGTCGACAAAGTCATGATGATCGTTCTAGGTATTACATATTGCATCGTGTTCCACAATGCCCTGAAAAGTGAGTAGCCTTCGACGCTTCCCCACCCGGGCGCCTTGAAGGCGTCGAGCCAACCCTGGACAGTGAAGTTTTTGGGAACAAAGGAAAATCCGGTCATCAGACCATCATTGAACGAGGCACCGATCAACCACAACAGTGGGTAAAGCATGAGAAAGCTCGTGGCAAGAATAATAAGGTATTTCAGTGATTGGATCAACTTTCTCCGGGCGCGATTCCGGCTGAGGATCCGTTGTGCAGTATTGGTATCCATCAATTAATCCTGATAGTAGACCCAATATTTGGAACTACGGAAGATAATGATTGTAAACACCATGATTATCAAAAACAAGATCCAGGACATCGCGCTTCCCAGATTGAAATTGCGGTTTTCAAAGGCAACTTCATAAATATACAAGTTGATCACGTGCGTGCTGTTAAGCGGTCCACCATTCGTGATGAGTTTTGCGGAGGTGAAGACTTGGAAAGTCTCAACCAGTCGCATGACTCCATTGAACAGGATGACTGGTGTCAACATCGGCACAGTGATGACAGTGAATTGTTTCAAAGGACTTGCCCCGTCGATTCGGGCTGCCTCATACAAAGAATCGGGAACATTTTTGATCGCAGCCAAGAAAATCAACATCGTCGAACCAAACTGCCAGACCCGCAAGGCAATGATTGAAGTCATCGCTCCCGCAGCAGTGCCAAACCAGTTGATCGGATCTAGGCCAAACACAGCTAAACCTTGGTTCACCAAACCGTAGTTCTCGAAAAGTTCGCGCCACAACAAGACGACGGCAACGTTAGCTCCCAAGACAGTGGGAACATAGAAGGCAGTCCGAAAGAATCTGACACCTTTGATTTTTCTGCTGAGCACATAGGCGATGATCAAGGAAACAAGCAAGACCAAAGGCACAGTGAAAAAAACGTACTTGAAAGTCACTTTGAGGGAGTTGATGAACTGTTGACCGAAAAAATCTGTTTTGGAGAACAGACGTGCATAGTTGGCCAGCCCAACATAATCGCTTTGAATCGGCGACACTTTCTCGAACAGGCTCAGATAAAAAGAATTGATGAACGGATAAAGCTTGAAAACCAGAAAACCTATGACCCACGGTATCAACAATACGTAGGGCAACCACTTCTTCTCGCCAACCATACGATTTGGTTATCCTTCCATGACAGATAAAAGTGTTGAATCGAAGTTCGCCAAGATGTCATTTATGGCTTGAGTCGCAGTATAAGTATTAAATAGAAACTTCTCAATCGGCATTTCGTAGATCTGCCGGAAAATGTCATGTTCATAATAAGGATGGATATAAAGATTTTGACCCAAGTTTACTTGGTTGTCAAAACATTGCTGGACAAAATCATGCCCCTGCCACTCCAACGTTTCGGTAAACAATGGATCCGTCGAGTTGTAAAGCACGTCATGTGCCGTTTGGTTGCTCGGAACACCACGGTCAACTCCCAAAGCCAGAATCGCATCGGCATCGGTGGTCATGAATTCGATGAAGCGCTTCACCGCAAGTTTCTTGGCTTCGTTGCCTTCAACATTCTTGGACACGGCTAAAGCCATGGAAACTTTTTTGTACATGCCTAGATGTTCGCCGGTGTTTTGTTGGAACATGCCCGCCATGACCAAATTCGATGTATCGGGAAGTTCATTTTCGTATTCAGAAATTGCGGTATTCCATTGCAAAACTCCACCGTAGTTCTGATAAGTTACCCAATTTGGGTTTGTCGGGCCGACAGTATGAGTGTCAGTCTGGTTTGAAGGTATCAGTACATTGTTGCTGCGAAGGGTATTAATGAAACCGAACCCTTCCTGAAGTTCTTCACGCGAGAAATTGAGCGTGTTCGTCTCGCTGATGACGTTCTTTCCGTATTTCTGTGCCAGCCAACTGAACATCAAAATCGCTACTTGCTGGGCATCAAGACGCCCAATTGCATACTTGTTTCCACCGCTGTTTTCACCGATGATCTGACCTGAGGCAATCAGCTCGTCCCAAGTTTCTGGTATGCTATCGATGCCTGCTTCTTCATATACAGCCCAATTTAGATAGAAAACGTATCCCGTCTCGGACAAAGACACTCCAAGAATTTTTCCATCGATGGTCAAAGGCAGATGCTCATCTTCTGGCCACATCGAAAAATCAAGACCAAGTTCGTTTAGATCCATGAAATAATATTCGCCATCCATTGAATACAACCAGTTGTAGTTGATTTGAAAAACGTCTGACTCCCTGCCTCGCTCCAATTTGTTGTAAAGCGACGTTTGATAACCGTCCCAAGTGGATTGATCAGCGACGACAGTATATTGGGGATACATGTCCTCAAACAGCTCAATGGCTGAATAAGTGGCAACATTTCTGTCCGTTGTTCCCCACCAAGAAAAACTGAGTTCAACTGCCTCTTCACCTGTAACCGAAGTAGTTGTTGTATCTTCGTTGCAGGCTATGACCGCAAATGATAATAGCATAGTGAAAATCAGCAAGCATAATCTTTTCATATATTTTCTCCGTAATCTCAGTATGATCAAAATCTTATTTTCTCTTTGACAAAAATGATAATACCGTCTATAAATCCGTACGATGTTTATGAAATTATTATACTATATAATAGTATGTCATGTCAACGCTTACATGAATATTGATCTCTTCAAGGCATTGTCATATTTTATTTGTCTGTGCGATAATTATTAAAAAAATGACGAGTTTTGTCATTTTTATCGTATAGATTGCATGAATGTCCAGATAATGCATTATATAAGTTAGGATGGTTCTAAATCTTTCAATAATTACACATGTGAGTTGCTATCATATTGCATCGATCAAGTTAGATGTTTTTCAATAACTCAGCTTTTTTAGCATTGTATTCCGCTTCGGTAATCAGATCATTTTCGTAGAGTTTCTTCAGTTCCGTGAGTTTGTCAAAATTATCTGTTACTGGGTTTGTTGGTGTTTCTCCATTAAGGTCCTTATTGCATTCATTGAGGAAATTCTCTACTGCTGCCGGGAGAATCTGTGCATACGTTTTTTTCATGAAATAATGGAATGTATTATACGGAAAAGATGCGTCAGGATGATGTTCCAGAGATTTGATGAACGGTTCTATCTCATACTGTTCATGCACATAGTTCTTGCCTTTGTTATAGATGCTAGAGACAATCAATCCTCCTAAGCCTAAAGCCATTACGGAATGAGTTTTGAGAAACACATGAACTTTGTCATCGGCAAGTATGATAAATGATGTAACCCATGCACCAGTAAATCCTTGTTGTCTCTCGCCAATAATCACAGCTTTAATGTCCCCAAGGTCGTTTACTTCCTTCTCTGTCCAACTAGCGAGAATTGGTACATCGCTTTGAAAAATGTAAATGACATTTTTTCTGATTTCTCGGGCTTGCTTCAACTGCTTTTTTTCTTTATTATCGTCGTATTTGTTCCAGAAATCATCGCTTTCTGGGTGAGGAAAATATGGAAATTTATCCTTCTTCGATAGCCCTTCTTCATATTTGAAATACCATGCTAAAGCTTTGTTGTTGTTTGGTTCCACAATATGTCCTCCTAAAAAATAATCAAAAATCATAATCCTAATCTCTATGTGCAAGTGGGATTACCGTTCGTTAATAAACACATTTTTTTGTGTCTACTAACATCTTATCATTACACTATCAATCCGACATCTTTTTCATTTTGCGTCTGGCAGTGTATCGATCTATCATAAAAACAATCAACGAAATGAGCGTTGACAGCAGCATGATGATAATCAAAAAAACGAAAATCATGCCGGTCTCATTCATGCAACCATCTATTCCTTCACAAGGGTCAATATAGATGTATTTCATATATGCATCAATATACGACCAGATGCTGTAAATGCCTAATAATCCTGTTGTAATGAAAACCACATATTTTCTCTTTAAGATAAAATAAACCCATAAAGCAATTTGAATTGTCGTTATTATACCAAAGAACCAAGTCATACTGAATCCCTCCAAATACTCGCAACTTGTCTGTGATATTCTCGCATATTTTTAGCAATAAAACTAGGGTTATTAAATAAATCGTGTCAGATTAATTATCTCCTAATGAAATGTATAACATATTTTAATATAAATCAACACCCCATCAAAAATTTGCCACCCTCGGTATTATTGACTAGTGAAATGATGGTGCTTTTTCTTGAAAGTGCAACTTTCGAAACCATCGGTACAGAGACACCCTGTACAACCCAGTTATGATGACCAATGTCTTCCATCAATATCAAGATTCATTTTCATATGTCTAAATAATTCCTATCGACAGATGATACTTGATTCAAATAAGATCTAACAATGTTTAATCTCTTTCGTTCTAAGACTTGAGTGTTTGTGATCCTCTCAAATAAAGATAGCTTTTTGCAAAACAATTTCCTTTCAACCCTTGTAATTTAGAAAAAGACCTATTTCTATTTTACACAAAATTCGTTACACTATTTGCCGGACTTCCATTAATTGCTTTTTTGTGTCTGCTAGCATTTTAACAATTCAGATAGAGGCGAAAACAACGTTTACGCCCAAGATCCAATCGTTCTCAGTGGGTATGTAGAAATATTAGAATAACGCATCCATAATATTTCATATGTGATACAATGAAGATAGAAAAACACTTTATGGATCGAGCTTCTTATAAGGGCGTGAAATAAGTGAGTAAGAAAGCGTTATTTTTGTTTTCAATTTTGTTTTTATTGTCTGGGTGTTCATCAACGACGATTGCTACTACTACCGAAGCTTTGACAACTCAATCATCTGTTTTATCTTCTACAACCGCAACAGATACATCCGATATTGTTTTTTCATTTCAACTAGACGAGAATAACGCAATTATCACAGGCTTCTCTGGGTCCTCAGAGAATTTGATTATTCCCGATTTACTGGATGGACATCCTGTAACGACGATTGCTGAAGAAGCGTTCATGGGGGCTTCTCAATTTACCCATCTTAGTCTACCTGATTCTTTGATCACAATTGAAGATTCGGCATTTAAAGATTGTACTGGTTTGTTAGAAGTCACGATTCCCGACACCGTCATTAACCTAGGCCGATGGGCATTTGAAAATTGTAGTTCACTAACAAAAGTCACCTTCGGCGATGGCATAACTTCACTCAAACTAAGTACATTTAGATATTGTTCTTCAATCGAAACCGTAATTTTACCTCCAGCTCTTGAACTGATAGAAGATGAAGTTTTTTCTTCCAATACTCATTTGACGAGTATCACACTTCCACAAACCTTGACGTCCATCGGAAGAAGAGCTTTTTCTACTTGTGAATCATTAAAAGTTATCTACTTAGGTGAAGGTATTGAGACTTTAGGTGAAGATGTTTTCTATGATTGTGATGAATTGATCATTTACACTTCAATGCCAAGCGCGCCATTAGGTTGGTCCAGTAATTGGAACCCATCCAATTGTCTGGTCCTGTGGAGTAACGAAGTCGTAACGATTGCGTTCGAATCCAATGGTGGTTCTGCGGTTCAGTCCATTTACAGCAAGTATGGTGCTTCAATTGACGCACCACCCAATCCAACCAAGCTGGATTATGTTTTTGGTGGCTGGTTTATGGATCAGGAATTCACGAATCCTTTTGTTTTCAGCATTATGCCAGAAAACGATCTTACACTGTATGCTAATTGGCAGCCTCCTTCCATCTATCAAGATACGATAGATCAAATTCAAGCACTATGGCTTGATTATGCTGCGGAAGCCACTGCAGAAAGCCTAGTAATTCTGAACGCTTTATATTTAGCGGCTATTGAAGCCGTATCCCAAGCCGAAAATCAATTAGCGGCTGACATAATCTACGAAAATTTCCATGATGGATTGTTACTTGCATTTGTCAGGGATTATCCAAAAATTGATCTCTCCTATGCCAAATCAACAGCGATAGAATTAATGGAAGAATCGACAACACTCGTTTGCATGCTTCCTGATTTTCCGGCAACTTTGGTCTTGATTGAATTTATCGTTTTGATCGATTCGGCCACGACCATCTTGCAAGTCGATGATTACCTAGAGAATTTTATCGTTGAAATTGCCGAAGGTATTGCCGATACTATTGCCGATCAAGAATCTCCACCCCCAATTGAACTAATTCAAGCTTTCAAACAAGCTTCGATTGGCGCAGTCAGCGGTGTGTATGGAAACATCAATGGCACTTCTGTTGAAGATATGGGCTTCACTGCAATTCCTGAAAGTTATTTGAATGACCTCATTTCCAATATCAATAGCACTAATTATATTCCCGATATCGTTCGTTATGTATTTTATGGGATTAGATCCATGTTTCAATCACTGGGAACACAATCCCAAGTTTATTTTGAAACAGAAATCACGCAGGTTTATAACACAAATCGTCCAACCATTCCTTCAGAAGACCTAGAGGCATTCGATATACAATATACATCAGCTATCGCAAATATCCAAGCCATGCAGTTTTATGAAGTCAAGTATTTGGTCTATCGTGATTATATTGATTCATAAAGGTCATCGACCCCCTGGACATTCGCATCGTCTCATCCTATCTCGTTCCTCAAATAGGTTTCGAAGATATTATTAATCTGAGTGAAGAATGGCACCTTCACGACTGCAGCCATCTGCCGAACCGGGTTGCGTGTCCATAAAACCATCGAAACTGGTGATCCTATCCGGGAAGACTTCCCCGATATCAAAAAGCACTGAAACTCAATCTTCACAACTAGAACTCGCGCTGATACAAAAAAAACAGCTTATCGCAAAGCCAAAAGACACTTAAAAAAACTGCCCTCAAAATTTCGAGGGCTTTTTGTGTAGAAAGTGTTAATTTAAGGGAAACATAAAATGATGATTTCTGATGTGCCATGAAAGATTGCCACCGGTGATAAATTAGGTCATAAGGACCGATAGCATTAAAATAGATCTTCAAATATGGGTTGCAAGACCTATTTTAATACAATTGCGCACCCTTGTTAATATTTTACGCACCTTTAAGAGGATTTACTATACCAGCTGATTGTAACTATTTTTTAACAAATACCAATTCACCAGTAGACACTCTTTTTATTAAGGCAAAAGCAAATTTCATACCATCAATAGTAAATTTATAATCATGTGAATAATGATTTTCTAT
>JAFGQT010000088.1 GCA_016935515.1 Bacilli bacterium | reverse complement strand
GCCGAGGAGAATTCTGCTTTTGCTTTTCCAAATAGAGTCTTTGCAAGATCGGTATCGCAAAGGCGGCTGTTTTGCCGGTTCCGGTCTGGGCACTGCCCAAGATGTCCTTCCCTTCTAGTAATAAGGGAATAGATGCGATTTGTATTGGAGTTGGTTCCTCATATTCTTTTGTTTTTAAAGCGTTTAAAATCGGTTCGATGATGTTGAGTTCCTGAAATGTCATTGATTTGATTGCTCCTTTTTCCAAAGACATCCATATACTCATCATTTTTGTTTTTTGATGGATATTGCCGTCCTTATACCAATCAATCATACCACAAAATGAACGATTTATGGCATTTATCACTTCATAATATGCCCGTTCATTGCAAATCCATCACCTGAATGATTGTGATCGCTTCGCTATCAAATGAACATTTGATATGAGTTATTACACTTGATCGACTCATAATGAGCAAATGAGTCGATATTTAATATGTTGAGGGCTTAGCATGATTATCGTAATCGCATTAATGTCGATCTGCTATGGTATTCACTGCAGCATAATGAGCGGCGATATCTCCGAATATAATTTCTAGCTAAATTTAATAATTGTATATGATTTCTTAAAACTTGAAAAAAAGGAACAGAAACGTTCCTTTTTCATGTGTCAATAAATGCAATTTCCTCAAATTCAATTTTTAAACTTGCTTGTTCTTAGTCAATAAGACAGTACTGATTATGACCACAAGCAAAACAACAGAGAAAATGCTGATCATTGCGTATTGTCCTGAATCACCATAATATCCCGAGGAGTTGACTACTGAATAAGCAAGCATTCCTCCGGTAAAAATCGTAAGCGAAGCTCTATGTTTGTACTTTCTCAACAATGCTATTCCTGAAAGAATTGCCATTATGCCCATCATCACTTCAATCGCGATGTGAAAGGCAATTCCTACTGGCTCCGTTTCAAACTCAGGAACCTGGTCAGTACCTATCAACATGGTCCACAGACCAATGATTCCAATGCCAAGAACTATATAGATGATGCCAATGATTTTTTCTTTCATTTACATGCTCGAAAGATAACCGTTATCCACTAAATCAAGTTATCTCTCTGCTGACCTTCTTTCTGGTGAAGTGGGAAAACGCTCGGACTTTAGTCTTCGTCAAGTTCATCGAGATCTTCGAGATCTTCGTCAGAGTCTTCGTCGATTGGCTCGGACGCGGCTTTCTTGATCATTTGGTCGAAAATCACCCTGATTTTATCTGTGCCCAAGAAAGGCAAGCATAAAGTTGGATCAAAGTTGGATATTTCGCCACTTTCAGCAGCTTGAAAGATCGTTTCAATTTTTTCTTTGCTGACAAATGGTACTGCCTTTTTAAGCCGTGATGAGTCTTTTTTCTCAATCAAGAGGTCAACGATTTCACTCATCGCTTCCCTTCCCAAGAACGGAAACAATGTTTCCAACTTGACGCCTTCAATTTTGCCTTCAATGATTTCATGGGCAATTTTCTTTAGTTCATCTTTTTCCATAAATGGTAACAAATGAGTATAATTCATACTTTCATTTTTCTCCTTTTCTATTTTTTTTCGATATGTGTGTGTACTTGATCAAATAATCGCTGTTGATCATCTGTCTTTCTTCTTCCGTCAGCATTTCATAAATCAATACAATGTCGTTGTCCATTTCTTTTGACAACATGTTGCCAAGAAGATATCTTCTTTCCGCTATACTCAGGTATGGCCATAATGCATGGGTATCCAGATCCAAATACCCACTTAATACTCGATCAATGATCTGTTTTCGCTCTTTTGTCGAAAGGAGGTAAAATACGTTCTTGATGTGCTCGTTCAAATGCTCGGACATCAGAAATCGATAGATTACTGATTCTCTCGGGTATTGCATGAACATGGTGGCGTAGTCATCATCCTTAAGGTCTGACCCATCAAGAATGTAATCGATGGAGACATCAAAAAGCGTGGTCATCGCTTGCAAGACTTCGACGCTCGGCAGCGATTTGCCCATCTCCCACTTGCTGACGGCTTGTCTTGTGACATAGAGCGCGGCTGCGAGTTCGTCTTGTGTCATTCCTTTTTGTCTTCTCTTTTCAACAATCTTTTTTCCGATAATATCTAGATTTATCATTTCTGCTCTCCTTACACCAAAAGTATACGTCGAACGTAAAAGTTTATCAAGCAACTGGTGGTTGCATTTTTCTGATGATCAAAAATAAGATTGAAATACACATGGTGTTAATGTCGAAACAAGGTGTATCTCACGCTTATATTTACAGTTATAAACAAAGCGGAGCGCTGAAAATAGTCTGCGTTCCGCTTTGTTTGTTTTTATGGCATCGTCACATCTAGTACAACTTGTACACCTGTTGGGTTCCAGTTTGCGGTTGTCCACCACTCAGGAATGTAAGGATGTTCTAGATATACGGTCAAGTTCTCTCCAGCAACCGCATTGCTTCTGATGTTGTATACATTATCTTCGATCCACAGCTCTTCGAGGAGTGGGTCATGCGCGAAGGCTCCTGATGCAATAATCCTGACAACTGATGTTGAATCGTCGGGATCGATATATTGCGGAATAACAATGATCGTATCCTGATTTCCGAAATGCGGTCCAAGAATTGTCGTCCCGTTGTACTTGTCAGTCACGTAATCCAATCCTTCAAACTCTCCAGAACTTTCAACATCGAAAATCATTTCATACTCTGCATCGAGGTCATCCCATATACCATTTATGTTGGTGGATGGTGTCGATGAATAGATAACAAGCTTAGCGTTTTCGCTAGCATATCCGAAAGGATGAAGCCCTATTTCTTTTAAGCTGGAAGACAACACGATCGCGTTAAGCGCCGGATTTAAGGTCGGCAGAATAGAAGCTTGATAAGAGAAAGCAAGATCTCCGATTCTGGTTATCTGACTTGGAAGAATGATATTTGTCAACGAAATATCATTGTAGAAAGCATGGCCGCCAATAGTCATTATCGTCGATGGCAAACTGATCTCCCTAAGATTGCGAAGATTCATCAATGAATAGTCATTGATAAAGGTTCCTCCTGTAATCTTCAAACTCTCCAGGCCGTTTGGAAGATAATAATAGTAAGAACCTTGCAGATAGTATGTAGCTACGATGCCGTAGCTGCTTCTGCCAAAAATCGCACCAAGCACGCCCTCAGTACCTGTTGAGTCCAAAGTAACACCGATAAATGGCAGCGTCATGGATTTGAGTGACAATGTTACAGCAAAAGTACCGGCTTCAATGGTTGTGATCGAATCGGACACAACCACTTCTGTCAACATGCTTAGTCCCGACAAGGATCCGGCCTTCAGTACGGGTCCGTCTGTTATCGTCAACTTTCTTAGGCTCGAAGGAGCTACATATGACTTCCTGACGATCGATGGGAAATAATGGGTTATGGCCATGGTGCCAGGGAATGCATCAACTCCAAACAACGTTCCTAACGTCGCATCATAACCTATCGCGTCACGATTGATTCCTACAAAAGGAAGCGATAGATCCTCAAGTATCGATAATCCTGACAAACATCCGGGTTCCATCGCTAAAACAGAATCAGGTATCGTCAAACTCGTGATCAATGAACCGTTAGTAAATGCTCCTGCCATGATTTTGGATACTGCGGCTTCCTTGTAAGTCGATGGTACAATGATCTCAGTAGCAGTCGGATTGACTCCAGAAACTGCATAG
>JAFGQT010000087.1 GCA_016935515.1 Bacilli bacterium | reverse complement strand
TGACACTCTCTTCCTTGATGACTTGCTTCGGACGACTTACAGATTCTTCTGTCGCCTTTTTTAGAGGTTCGGCTGACGCACTCTGATTTTCTGAAATGACGGATTCCTGATCCTCAGACGAGTCTTCAAGAGGCAAGCCGGTTGGATTTTCCGGACTTACAGGTTGTGGTTCAACGGGAGCAGTACCCTTAGGAACAACGTCATTATGAGTCCCATTTTGCTTGTTGTTTTTGGACTCATAAGTAGAAATGATTTCTTGGTCAATAAGGTCTTGAAGCGATATTTGCTTCTCGATATTGATCTTGTCAACGTCGTTTGCATGCTGGCGATTGTATTTTTTAAGTTTGCTCTTGCAGTGCCAGACATAAGCAAAGTAAAGGAGCGTCATGGATAGGATCACTCCGCCTACAATTGCCAGAAATTTCCAGTTCTCTGTGATGAAATCGGTCATGAACATGACGTTACCTCCTTCAGCTTAAAATAGTTTCATTTGGGTTTCAGTGTTTGGCTTTATCGACTTGATCGTGTCTTTCATGCCGAAGGCTATCTTGAGTCGCTTGGCTTCAAAGACAAACGCCTTCTTCAGTTTGACGGAATTTCCTGAGACCAGTATCTGTTTCATCCCATAAGTATCCATATAGATGTTTTTCAAACCTGGGAATTCATTGTCCACAAGATTGTGGAAATGAACACGTTGTTCATCATGAACATGAATACCGAAAGTTGGGAATACAAATCTAGCTCCGGCTTCATGGCTTCTTCGCAAAATTTCCTTCAGGTTTGCTTCAGTATCGTTAATAAATGGAATTACCGGTTTGATGATAACACCAACGGTCAAGCCTTCATTAGCCAGTTTGTGGATGAAGCGGATCTTGGTATTGAAACTTGGCTCATAACTTTCAATTTTATTCCCGACGGCATCGTTGCTAAAACCGATTGGAACAGCGATCACGGCAACTTGCTTTGCTTGAATTGTCTTCAGTAAGTCAAGGTCATCATAGATTAAGTCCGATGTTGTCTCAACATAAACGCCCATATTATGTTCAAGCACGAGTTTAAGGAATTCTCGCATAAGCTCTTTGCGTTCTATTCTTTGGTCGTACGGATCGGGGTTGCGACAAAATCCGATAATTGAGCCCTCTGGTTTTTGAGCTATCTCCTGTTTGAAGAGGAACATGATGTCGGTTTTGGGCTTGGGCAGATCATCACTGAATGTCTGGTCTATGTCGATCGGGGCTGCGTAATACTTGCGTCCAGGGAAAGATCCGGTGAAGACATCCGCAAAAAAGTCGACACCGAAATGTCGTTGCGGATTTTTGTTCGGAATTAGGATACGCTTGTACTTGATCCCCGACATCCATAACCTCCTAGAATCTCCAGATCGCAGCCATCATGATCAAGGCGGCGATGACATGGAAATATTGAAACCATTCGAATCGCTTTGGATATTTGCTGACTTCACGATCAAAGTCTCGGATGACAGTTCTTAACTTCTTCCGATCAACTGATTGTGCTTTCATCAATGTAAGCCATTGTCTTTTCAGGAGTAATTCGTCGGCGGAAAGATTGTGCTCTATCCGCAAATTATTGAGGGTTTCCATCAATGAGCTCAGGTCATTTTTGGTAATCGGATAAATAACATATAGAGATACTTGCTTTCGCAATAAGACAATCCTTGCGACTATATTTGTTATCAACAAGAAACCGATCAAGACGAAATAGAAAATGAAGTTTTCCGTGCCGATGAACGCAAGGCTTATGATCGTAACTAAGATATAAGTGACAAAATCGATCAAATTCAACGACGGATGGTAGCGAAAAATCGTGTTGAAGGCAAGATAAAGAATCATTACAGTTGTGATCCCCTTTAAAGCTAAATCAAAATATTCAGTCATGTATTAAACTCCTATTTGTAAAAAATCAAATATTGATGTATGGTTCAGCGAGCTTGAGAAGTTGTTCGACTGGCAAAGGTTCGACAATCCTGATGATCGGTACATTCACTTCCTGAAGCCACAACTCATGTTGCTTCTGTCCGCGAACATCTGCCGGAGTGAGTTCATATTGGCTGACCCAGTCAAGGAAATCCAAGTGTTGTTGATACAGGTCACCGCCAGGCAAGATTCTTTTTCCAAAACGGTTTCGTTCCCGGATTTGAATGCGTTTTAATCGAATCGACAATGGCAGATGTAAATAGACAAACAAGTCAACATCTTTTTTGAATACGTCGCCCCATCCGACAAAAGCGCCGGATATCACTGAACGTTGGTGAAGAGTCAATTCTTTCTCAAGATAGTTGCGTGATTCTACTTCAGATTTTTTTACAGAAAATGGTGGATCGGTTTTTTCCCAAATCGCGTCATCAGTATCAATGAAATGAAATCCGTATTTTTCACTCAATGCTCTAGCCAGGGTGGTTGATCCCGAACCGGAAGATCCAAAGATATGGATTATTTTCGTCTTTCTCAAGTTATCACCCGTCCCTGCCTGCTAAATTAACTTGATATCATGAATATATTATCAAATTTGCTGATGTTTTACAATGCATAATGCAATCTATGAGTCAAACCAAAAGAAAAAGCCCGATGTGGGCTTGTTTCTTACTTTGCGGATTTTTCAAGGGCTTTCTTGGCTTGATCGCAGATCGACTTGAATCCCTGGGGATCGTTTACGGCGATATCAGCTAAGATCTTGCGGTTGACTTCAACGTTCGCAAGGCTCAATCCGTTGATCAATCTTGAATAAGATAGCTCATTGGTTCTGGCTGCGGCATTGATTCTGGTGATCCACAATTTGCGGAAATCACGCTTTCTGCGCTTGCGGTCTCTGTAGGCGTAGGCCAGGGAGTTCATCACCTGTTCTTTGGCTGTCTTGTACAGAAGGTGCTTGGCACCATAATAACCTTTCGCAAGTTTGATTATCTTTTTACGTCTTCTTCTTGTGGCATAGCCACCTTTGGCTCTGGGCATTTTTCAGGTCCTCCTACGTTTACAAGTACGGAACCTGATGTTTGATCCGTTTCAGATCAGAGGTTCCCACTGTTTCTTTTCTTCTCGCTTGACGATTTTGTTTAGGCGATTTATGACTCATCAAATGTCCATGGAACGTGCTTGCTCTTTGCAGCTTTCCTGTTCCAGTTCTTTTCAATCGCTTTTTTGTTCCCGAATGGGATCGCATTTTTGGCATTGTAATCTCTCCTCTTATTTTTTCTTTGGTGATAAAAACATGGTCAAGTATCGACCTTCACGGGCGATATCTTTCTCGAGCGTTCCGACTTCTTCACAACGCTCACGAAAACGTTTCAAAACTTCACGGCCTTGCTGAATCAGCATTTCACCGGCGCGATAAGGAAGCCAAACGGCAACTTTGAGTTTGTCGCCTTTGTCAAGAAACTTGATACCGTTCCTCAGTTTTGTCTCGAAATCATGCGTATCGATGACTGCAGTCAAACGGATTTCCTTGATTTCCACGATGTGCTGATTCTTCTTTGCTTCTCTTGCTTTCCGCTGCTGCTCATAACGATACTTTTTGTAGTCCATGAGTTTGCATACTGGCGGAGTGGCATTGGGAGCAACCATGACCAGGTCATAACCTTCGCGGTTGGCGATCGACTGAGCTTCGCGAATCGGCTTTACACCGAATTGCTGGCCGTCGTGACCGATCAAAAGAACTTCGCGGGCGCGAATCTCCTCGTTGATCGGAGTGTCGTCTTTCTTCACGGGACGCTGGTTGATGTTGTAGATAATATGTAACACCTCCATTTTTAGATAAAAAAAGTGGCTGCCAGAAAGGGCACCCACATCAACAAGCACAAAATACATGTTGGTAGCGTCAACCTATCGCTTGGGCAATCAGGTGAGAAGTGGGGCTTCTGCTTTCTACTCTTTAAAACCTGTTTAAGTATATAATATACGCAATGAAATGTCAAGAAAAAAGATTACTATTCTTCGCCGTTTGTCGATTTTTTGTCCCTTAGGTAATTTTCCTTGTTGACCTGATATGCCCTGGCGATCGCAAGGGAACCCTTTGGAACATTTTTGTTCAGCGTTGAACCGGCCGCAATCAGTGAATTGTCCTCGATTAAGATCGGGGCGATCAGGTTTGCGTTACAGCCAATAAATACATCGTTACCGATATGAGTCTGGTACTTGTTCTTCCCATCGTAGTTGACAGTTATCGCACCGCAGCCAAAGTTGACGTTTTCTCCGATCGTCGCATCGCCAATGTACGCAAGATGCGATGCTTTGGTGTTCTTACCTGTAGTAGATTTCTTGACTTCAACAAAATTACCGATTCGATTCTTCGGTCCAATGTTGGCTCCGTCGCGCAAATGGGCGAAAGGACCTACAGAAGTGTCCTCACTGATCACAGAGTTGTAGACCAATGAATGTCGACAAACAACCCTCTCACCGATGATGCTTTCATGGATCTCAGTATTCGGACCGATTTGAGCACCCTTTTTGACCACGGAATTTCCGGTTATATAGGTGTTAGGATGAATGATTACATTCTCTTCAATTATAACATTTTGACCGATGGTGATCGTTTCGGGATTGATCATCGCGACGCCTTTGATCATCAAATCCTGATTGATCTTCAGCCTCAATTTTGCTTCTGCGATGCTGAGAGCGTAGAGATCGTTTACGCCCATAGCCTTGAATGATTCTTTCAAGTAATAAGTCCCGATTACATGTCCAGATCGTTTGAGGATGTGAACGATATCGGTTAGATAGTATTCCTTTTTTAGGTTGTTGTTGTCAAGTTTATCAAGAACTTCGAAAAGAATGCTGTTTTTGATGACATATATGCCGGTATTGATCTCGTTAATCGTCCTTTGTGAAAAACTTGCCTCGTGATGTTCGACGATGGCCTCAAGATATCCCGATTCGTTTCTGACGATTCGACCGTAACCTTCTGGATCATCGACTTTGGTCGTGACAATCGTCAGATCATGGCGACGATCATGGTGTTCTTGTAAGGCATGCTTGATGGTTTGATCATCAATCAACGGCATGTCACCAGGAAGGATCAAAGTGTCTCCTTCAGGATCAGTAAGGTAAGGTTTTGTGACCATAACGGCATGGCCGGTTCCTAATTGTTCTTCTTGAAGCGCATATGTGACTGACTTACCTAGGATGTCCTGGATCACCTGGCGTTTGTGACCGACAACGACAACAGTCTCGTCTACAGCTTGGCTGTTGACGATATGTTCGACGATATAGGCAATCATTGGTTTTCTGAGCAGTGGATAAGCGCACTTTGGCAGTTCTGTCTTCATTCTCGTGCCTTTACCAGCGGCGAGAATTACAGCGTATCTTTTCATAATCATACTCCCCTATGCAAATATATCTATTTCAAGGTGTTGAGCAAAGAGACAAATTGATCGACGATAGTATTGACTGTATCTTCCGAGGCTGCAGAAACGAAAATTCGGACTAGTGGTTCGGTACCGCTCGGTCGGATAAGGAGTTTACCATCAGATCCTAATCGTGCTTGAGTTTCTCTGATTAGATCAAGGACTCTAGAGTCTTCAAGAACACGTCGATCAATGCCCTTAAGGTTGACCAGTTTATCAGGATACATTTTGATGTTGGCAGTTAGCTCCGCCAAACTCTTTCCGGTCGAATGGAGCAGCGAAAGCAAATAAGCAGCGTTTAGAACTCCATCTCCAGTGTTGAGTAAGGCTCGATTGATGATATGACCGGAATTTTCACCGCCGATGGTAAGATCATTAGCTTCGAGCAACTCGAGCACGTACTTGTCGCCAACATTAGCTTCGACTACTGATATTCCTTGATTCGCAAGCGCCTTGATAATACCAATATTGCTCATTTTTGTCAAGACTACTTGATTATGTTTCAGATAACCTTTTTGCTTAAGATAAACGGCTATCACATAGATGATCAAATCGCCGTCGTACAATTTCCCTTCATGGTCGACGACCGTCAAACGATCACCGTCGCCATCAAAGGCAAACCCATAATCTAGTTGGTTATCTCTAACAACGGTTTGAATCAAGTCGGGATGTGTGGATCCGCAATTATCGTTTATATTTCGCCCATCAGGGGCGTTTCCTACAACCACGATTAGATCAGAAAAGCGCTTGAAAACTGCTTCTCCAGTCCTCGTGGTAGCGCCGTTTGCCAAGTCCAAACCGACCCTGAAATCAGTCTTGACAGTAAAGGACTTGTAAAGTTCAAGATACTCATTCAATGAATTGTCACTAATAGCTGGAAGGGTTTCATCACCGGAAAAATCTGCAAACGTCAGCGAATCCATTTCCGATTCGATTTTGACTTCCGTATCGGAAAGTAGTTTCATGCCGCAATCAAAAACCTTCAGACCATTGTCATGAAAAGGATTGTGCGAAGCAGTGATCATGACTCCAGTCGATCCGTTGAGAGCGCTTAAGTGAGCCAATGCAGGAGTAGGAAGGACACCATGGAACACTACATCCAAACCGATATTGTTCGCTCCGTCAATAACAGCTTTTGCCAAAATGGGACCCGACTCTCGCGTGTCAATCGCAACATCAACACGAGAATTGCCCAAGATTTTCAGGGCACTGCCAAGTCGGAAAGCGAGTTCGTAAGAAAGAAAATCGTGGGCTCTCCCACGAATTCCATCAGTTCCAAAATACTTCACTATCTTTTCACTCCTATTCGACGGTAACGGATTTTGCCAAGTTTCTCGGCTTGTCGATATCCTTACCGAGATGCAAGGCTGAATAGTATGCGATCAATTGCGTGGGAATAACTGTGACAAGAGGCGTCAGCATCTCATTGACATCCATCAAAACGATATCGTCAGTTAGATCAGAAACGGCAGTGAGAGCAATAACGATCACCTCAGCACCTCTTGCCATGACTTCTCGGATGTTCGCTCGAGTATTGTTCGCAATGTGCGCTTGCGATATTATCGCAATTACAGGAATGCCATCTTCTATCAGCGCAATCGTACCGTGTTTTAGTTCTCCGGCTGCGAAACCTTCAGTCTGGATATAGGATATTTCCTTAAGTTTAAGAGCCGCTTCCAAACAAGTATAGTAATCAAGGCCTCTGCCGATGTAGAAACAGTTGCGCTTGGTCAATTTGTCTTTTACAAGATTGTCGATGTATTCACGATTGTCGATTACGGCATCCATCGCGATTGCGACTTTGGAAAGTTCAAGATGAAGATCGAATGGCTTACGTTTAGCAACTATGTAGGCAAGCAAAGCCAGGATCGTTACCTGACCAACATACGCTTTAGTCGAGGCAACGGCAATTTCGGGACCGGCAAATATTTCCAAAAAATGATCTGCTTCTCTAGCAAGTGTAGAAGTCGGGACGTTCGTGATCGTGATCGTCTTGTGGCCCAATTCCTTGACGCGCAGAAGACACGCCCTCAAATCAGCAGTCTCACCTGATTGTGAGATAAATACAAATAGCGGATTATCGACAATCAGTGGTTGATTGTAGGCGAATTCGCTCGCGATGAACACTTCAGTAGGTATCATCGAGACGTGCTCGAAATAATACTTTCCGACATAACCGGCGTGCATGCTCGTTCCTGCCGCAACAATGTAGATCCTGTTGGTATTTTGAAATAATTTGACGATGGCATCAGGAATCACTGTATTGCCATTGACAAGGTATTTATCCATTATCTTCCTGACAACAGAAGGTTGTTCACAGATTTCTTTGAGCATGTAGTGGGAATATCCACCTTTGCCGATGTCTTCAAGAACAATGTCCATCTTCAGCGGTTTCGGAATTACCGGAACACCGATGATATCGACCATTGCATACTCAAACTTGTCGTCACTTGCAAAGACGCTGACGAAAGTCTTGTCTTCAATTGGAATGTATGTTTCGGCATGTTCGACTAAGGCCATTACATCTGAAGCAAGCGTAATGCCGTTTGGAGCGATGCCGATAAGCAAGGGCGATTTGTTCTTAGCCGCATACATTGCATTTGAGTTTTGCTTATCCACGATCAACAGAGCATAAGAACCCTCGATCAACGACAAGGTCTTGCGTATTGCTTCTTCAATCGACAATTCGGTCGCGAAATGTTCGATCAGATTGACAATGACTTCAGTATCGGTTTCGCTGGCAAATTCAACATCCGGTATGTATTTCGCCGTCAACTCGCGATAATTTTCGATGACGCCGTTATGAACGATCGCAAACCGAGTGGAGAAAGAGAAATGCGGGTGTGAGTTTTCGCGGTTGGGTTTTCCATGAGTCGCCCACCGAGTGTGTCCGATACCCAAATGGTTATCGAACTTATAATTGAAATCGTTGATCAGATGGCTGATCCGTCCTTTGTCCTTGTAAGTGATGAAATCATTTGTTTTTTCAACGTGAAAAAAGATACCACAGGAATCATATCCGCGGTACTCAAGTTTTTCCAATCCTGCAAGAATGACATCAGTAGCTTTTTTCTCTCCGAGATAACCGACAATGCCGCACATGAAAAACACTCCTTGATGACTTTGATATTTGAATTATATCACTTCGCAATAATAAATTCAAACACAAAACACATTTTTCATTTTCTCTTTGCCGGTTATATATCGGAAACCTCGAAGATGACGTAACAAATTGTCGTCAAAGCAATAAAGCAGATTAAATAGGTCGTTATCCCATTCGTGAAATCCCATCCAGCATTGTCCTTAATCAAATTGGGAACATATATATTCATGGTTCTGACGATTGCGGACAGATTGGATTGCGATTGCGAATTTGTTTCTAAAAACCAATATAACGACATCGGGAGAAGCATCGTGAGATAATGTTGAAAAATGCTGATGACCAAACCTTCGATCGCGCCGAAAAACACAGCTTGAATCCAGATTTTTAGATAGATCCACGCGACGTCTGCGCTGTGATGCGCAAATGGAGTCAGAAGATTTTCCACCAACATGAACACCAAAAAATGATGCCAAACAAAAAAACCGATGATGATTACCAAAGCGGTTTGACGGGCAATCAAAGTCATCGCTCTGGAATGCCTCTGTGCAAGATAAAATACAGTTGCTGAGTTAGCCTCAAAGGAATAACCTTGAGAGAAAATGAATATTCCCAGACAGATTGAGACCAGTTTGACAATTCGTACGGTTTCATCAAGATATAAACTCGAATAATAATCTCTGTTCGCATCAAGCTGTCCGCACCCTTCATAGAAATTGCTCGAATAAAGATAGGCCGCACTGACAAAAATGGTGAACAGAAACAGAAACGTTAGCGTTTTTTTGCTTAATAAGATACCGAATTGAAATTCAAGAAACGCCATTGTTTGTCAACCTGCCGTTCGCAATCTCATATATTCTTCGGTTTCGCGATCGAAAATGCTCGGGGTAATGCGTCGAGACTATCACAAGAGTCGTCTTGCTGATCTCACTCACTAATTCTATCGTTCTGTTTCTTGATTCCAAATCAAGACCTGCCAACGGTTCATCGAGCAAGACGATCCTCGGGTTGTTGATCAGGGCTTGAAGCAGATTGACTTTCTGACGCATCCCTTTCGAAAGCTGTCCGATAGGCTTTTCAAGTGACTCCGACAAATCCATGATTGGCAAATGGCAATTGATAAAATCATCGATTCTCTTTCGTGATTCGCTCTTCACTCTGCCGATCAATCTCAAAAACTCCGCCACACTTAGAAAGCCAGGCATTATGTACTGCTCCGGAGCGTAACCAATTCTGCCTTCATTACGTTCTATGCTACCTGTATACCTAACAAGCCCCATGATGCATTTTAGAAGCGTCGTTTTCCCCGATCCGTTTGGTCCAGTGACTAGATTGAGATAGCCACTCTCGAATTTCGCAGTTAAATTATGAATCCCCATATCATGGCGATAGATTTTACAAAGATTTTCAATATGAATAGCTATAGCGGCTGATCTCTTCATTTGACACCACTTCCAGCGAATTGGTCGTATAGAAAATGAAATCATCAATGACAAACTCATAGTCGATATCAAGATAAGTGTATGTGATACTGATGAACAATCGGTCCACAACCAAGGGGTACTCAGAATAAGCCAAAGGAAATAAAAATATCCCCGAGGTATCGATCGCAAGTACATTTGTGTCTATGCTGAAGTACTCATCAGGTCGATACTCTGGTTCATTCAATAAAAGAGATAGACTCTCATCATAGTCTGGGTAATGATCCAATTGTATGCCACTATTCTTGTTGGTAAAAACATTCAATGCCCCGATATCAACGGTTTTGATCGTCACGTCATCCATCGCTAGCGATGATATGTCCATTACGATAGCTCCCAGATAGTTCCTATCCATATAGACGTTGTTGATGCCATACAGCCGAGTGAAATCCAGATGAACGATTTCGCTCGGTTGGCGAAACCAGATGACTAGATCACCGATTTCCAACTCAATCTCAGTCTGATTTTGATAAACGATTGCCAAATTGCAATCTGGAAACTCTAGTCTAGCTCCAGGGACATACACTTCATTGAAATCAAAAATAAAGTGGAAACGATACAAGT
>JAFGQT010000086.1 GCA_016935515.1 Bacilli bacterium | reverse complement strand
GTATAGCGATACAGTTTCCCGAGGCTGCCGACCAAATTGAGTGATTTCATCACGTCTTTGGCTTCAGTTTCGCTCATGAACCTTATTTTCAGCGAACTCAGGGCTTCACGGTAGGTGTTAGAATAGTAGTTGGCAATAGTTGAAGGTCCAACAAACCAAGTCTCTTCCGAATTCGCCGCGTCTTTCATTGCGGCGAGTGCGTAATTGTCCTTGGCTACTACCAATCTTAGATAGTCGTCCTCATCGTCTTCATATCCTGCTAAAACGAGGTTCTGTTCATAGAACTCCTCGTAATCAGCTTTGTTTTCCAACGAAATGTCCGCAATCTCATCTGGATCGTCAGTCCCATATGTCAGAAAATTCTTCTTATTAGCTATTTCTTCGGCTGTTACAGCACTGATTTCCGTAGCTAGCAATTGGCTGTCGACCATATTCAGCAACTGTGTCAAACCGTCGTTGATTTTCATTTCCGCGTATAATTCGCCGTAAGTGAGACTAAAATCCTCGCTTTGGTAAAAAACCGCATCCGGATTTGTGAGTTGTGGAATAACTGCGTTTGTTTCGGTGATGATATCTGATGTTGGTACGGTTGTGGTGTTGTCTTTACAGGCAACGACTGAGAATCCGGCCATCACCGTCATCATCAGAAGCATTGTCTTTTTCATTGTTTGTAATCGCATCTGTCTTCTACTCCTTATTCAATACGCTTTCTTATATTATATACTATTATTAACCATTTCATCATATGATTTTATGGCGATATCAATAATTGTACAGTTTGTTCTTGCGGTTTTTGTGATGAAGATAACTAAGGCGGCGCGTTTTGCGCCGCCTATGCATATCATTTGTTGTTTCTAGATTACTTCCGAGTAGTCCATTGCCGCATAACGCTGGTACATCTTGTAACGTCTCTTCGCGTCATTGAGGTTGGCTTCTAACAAACGTTTTGCCTCTACGGGGTCAAGTTTGAATAGTTGATAGTAACGGTTTTCGCTCATCAGGAAATCATGATATTTCGACCAGTCGGGAGCCTTGGAATCCAATTGGAATGGATTCTTGCCTTGTTCGATCAAACGCGGATCAAAACGGAAGGTTGGCCAATATCCGCATTCCGTAGCTAATTTTGCCTGATTGTGGGAATTGCCCATGCCACCAGTTATGCCGTGGGCGATACATGGCGAGTAAGCAATGATCAGCGAAGGTCCGGGATAGGACTCAGCTTCTTTCATCGCCTTGAGCACTTGGGTTGCACTCGCACCATGACTGATGGTAGCGACATATACATGTTCATAAGTCATTGCCAATGCGGCAAGGTCTTTTTTCTTCGTCGGTTTGCCGGCAGCTGTGAAGCGGGCGATCGAACCTGAACGTGCAGCTTTTGAAGACTGACCGCCGGTATTAGAATATACTTCCGTATCCAAGACGAGGATGTTCACGTCTTCGTTGTTGGCGATGACATGGTCCAAACCGCCATAGCCGATATCATAAGCCCAGCCGTCGCCACCGATAATCCAATTCGACTGTTTGACGAGGTAATCCTTGAGTTCAAGGATGTCTTTTGCCAATTCACTCTTGTCGCTTTCGAGCAGCGGGATAATCTTTCTCGACAATTCCAATGTCTTGTCTCCGCTTTCACGATTTTCGATCCATTCGTTGAGCAAGCCTTTTAGTTCTTCATTTTTCAACTCGGCGTTTCTGAGAGCGACCCAGTTCTGGATGCGGTCACGAACTGTGTTTTGGGCAATCGTGATTCCGAAACCATACTCTGCATTATCTTCAAACAACGAGTTGGCCCAAGCCGGTCCTCTGCCTTCGGCGTTTTTCGTGTAAGGCGAAGCAGGGAAGGAACCGCCATAGATTGAGGAACATCCGGTAGCGTTGGCGATAACCATGCGGTCACCAAACAATTGGGTGGCAAATTTGATATATGGAGTTTCACCGCAACCGGCGCAAGCTCCTGAGAATTCGAACAATGGTCTTTCGAACTGAACGTTCTTGTAAGTGTTCTTGCCTACAAGGTTGGCTTTCGGAGTGACTTCGTTATAGAGGTAGTCAGCACGAATATGTTGTTTCTCGGCGATCTGATCGGCGATTGGCGTCAAAGTCAATGCTTTCGGCTTTGCCGGGCAGGTATTGACACAGACAGAGCAGCCGGTGCAATCGAGGATCGAAACCTGGATCCTATATTTTAGGCCTTCAAGTCCTCTGCCGACAGCGTCGCGCCATACGGTTCCTTCAGGAGCCTTGGCTGCTTCTTCTTCAGTTGCGAGGATCGGCCTGATGCAGGCGTGCGGACAAGCATAGGCGCATTGGTTACACTGAATGCAGTTTTCTGAGATCCAAGTTGATACTTCCTCGGCAACACCGCGCTTTTCATAAGCAGCGGTGCCATTCGGGATCATGCCGTCTTCGTATCCTAGGAAAGCTGAAGTCGGAAGGTCATAACCTTTGATGGCGTTGACCACGTCTGCGACGTTGCGGACGAAGTCTGGTCTGTTCAGATCGACATGCGTATTGATCGGTAGATCTTTCCATGCGGGATCGACAGCGACTTCGACAAGCGATTCTGCGCCTCTGTCGACAGCTTCGTAGTTCATTTTAACAATGGCTTCGCCTTTGTTGGAGAAAGTCTTCTTGGCGAAAGATTTCATCGCTTCCTGAGCTTTCTCATAAGGCATGATCTGCTCATTGAGCTTGAAGAACGCTGATTGCATGATTGTGGAAACCATTCTTGAGTCGCCGATTTCCTTAGCTAACTTGTAGGCATCGATGATCATCAATCTAGCTTTACGTCTTGCCAAAACGCGTTTAACGTCGTTTGGCAGATAGTCGACTATCGTCTCTGGGGAATGGGTGGTGCTAAGAAGGAAGATTCCTCCCTTTCTGATGCCCCGGATCAAATCAAAACGATGCACATAGCTTTCCTGCGAACAGGAAACGAAATGCGGTTCGTTGACAAGATAAGTGGAACGGATCGGGTTCTTGCCAAAACGAAGATGGATCCTAGTCACGCCACCGGATTTCTTGGAATCATAGGAAGCGTAGGCTTGGCCATAAAGATCCGTATAGTCACCGATGATTTTGGAAATGTTCTTAACGGCACCGACAGTACCGTCAGATCCAAGTCCGAAGAACAGAAGTTCGGTAGTATTGGGATCGGCCACATCGGGAGTTTCCTCGACTTCAAGGCTGGTTCCGAGAACATCGTCAACGATACCGATCGTGAATCTGTCTTTCATCTCAGTTTGTAAGTTTTTGTATACAGCGAAGATCTGTGGTGGTGTCGTATCCTTGCTGGAAAGACCGTAACGACCGCCGACAACTTCTGGTGCGTTTTCCTTGTTGTAGTAGATGCTCTTAACGTCAAGATACAAAGGCTCTCCGGCGGAACCTGGTTCCTTTGTCCGGTCGAGAACAGCTATTTTCTTGACTGTTGTAGGCATTTCTTGGAAGAAATGCTTAGAGGAGAATGGACGATACAGATGAACCGCCAACAATCCGACTTTCTCACCTTGTGAGACTTTGTAATCAACGACTTCACGGATCGCTTCCGTTACTGAACCCATCGCAACGATTACATCGGTGGCTTCCGGATCTCCGTAATAAGAGAATGGTTTGTATTCACGGCCAGTCACTTTGGTGATTTCCGCCATGTACTCCTCTACGACATCAGCAATCGGAAGATAATATTTCTCCTGAACTTCCTTGGCCTGAAAGTAGACGTCGTCGTTTTGGGCAGTTCCCTTGGTGAAGGGGTTGCCGGAGTTCAAAGCGCGCTTGCGGAATGCTTTTACAGCTTCACGGTCAAGCAAACGGTCGAAGACTTCATAATCCATGACTTCGATCTTGTTCACTTCATGGCTTGTACGGAACCCGTCGAAGAAATGCATGAATGGAATACTGGTCTTGATTGCGGCCAAATGAGCGACACCGGCAAGATCCATCGTCTCTTGGACTGATCCCGAAGCGAGAATCGCAAAACCCGTCTGTCTCGCAGCCATCACGTCTTGATGGTCGCCAAAGATCGAGAGCGAGTGAGCAGCTAAACTTCTGGCAGCCACATGGATCACGCCTGGCAAAAGTTCGCCGGCAATTTTGTACATGTTCGGCAATTTTAGAAGCAAGCCTTGAGATGCCGTGAAAGTGCTGGTCAAGGCACCGCTCGCAAGCGATCCGTGGACCGTCCCTGCAGCTCCGCCTTCGGATTGCATCTCCACGACCTTGACTGGCATTCCAAAAAGGTTTTTCTTCCCTTCCGAAGCCCATTGGTCGACATACTCGGCCATCGGGGACGAAGGTGTGATCGGATAGATACCCGCGACTTCGCTGAAAGCATAGGCGCAATAGGCTGCTGCTTGGTTTCCATCCATGGATTGGTAAATTTTCTTTGTTGTCATCAATGAACAACCTCCCATAATATTGATAATGATCAGGCACATTACTTAACAATTATACCGCAAAACGCTTGAAACTTCAATTCGATTTCGCTATTCAAGCGTTTTCACAACCACTTTAATGCTTCCGCAAACAGATTGTTGGCCTTGGCGATATAATTGGCGGCTATCATCTTGAAATCAAGCTGCAATTCCTGGGACAATCCGGTCGCTTCCTTGTACAAAGCAACATTATGCCACTGTAGGCATTGGAATACCCGCCAAAGGTACAATCTTTTCCATTCATGACGTTCTGGATCCCTACCTAGATAAACCGGAAGGATTCCGATCGCGTACTTAAAGTCATTGTTTCCGAAGCAAGCGATGTCGTAGATAAAATCGTTGTTTCCACCAAACTCCCAATCGACAAGCAACATCCCGCCTGCATCGAGTTTGATAAAATTCGATGGCTGTGAATCGTTGTGGCATATTACTATAGGTAGAAGCTCCAATTCCTTGCGAAAAACGAGAAAACGATTCTTGATGTCGAAATACGAACTGTCATGCTCGAGACCGGCTTTATGGACCAATTGTTCGTATTTTTCCAGTCTGGCAAATGGATCGTAGTCATTATCAGCTTCAAGCTTGGATTCATGAAGTTTTTTCATCGTCAGTGAAGCTTCATTGTAATGTTCGGAAGGATCCAGAAACATAAGCGGTGTTCCTTCAACATAATGACTGATTTTGTATCCAGTGTCTTGATCCAAATCAATCAGAAGATTACCGTCGATGTTTAGCCCGCGAATCAACTCTAAAGTATGCGTTTCAATTTCACGGGATACAAAATTGTCAGCGTTCTTTCCAGGTATCCGGAAAGTGTATTTGGAATCGTTGATACTTACAACGTAATTGCTATTGGACATGCCGCCTTTCAACCTGTCGATGATCTGAATGTCTTTTGCGTCGACGTTGAAATGTTCAGCCATTTTCGTTTTAACTATTTGTTCGTGATTCATAGTTCAATCTCCTCAAGTGGTTGATTTTGCCTAGCACAGGCAATCCGATAATCAGTAACGACCAAGCCTTGATTCGTGAAAACCGTACTGTAGGCCTGAAGAGCGTCGGATTCGGTGTTGCACTCCTCTGACAAATGCGCTAGGATAATCTTTTTTGTTCTCTCGCCAAGCACGTTGGCGATCAAGAAGGCGCTGTCTTCGTTCGAAAGATGACCTTGGTCATCGAGTATCCGCTTCTTCAAAAGCCATGGTCGATCGCTGTCGAGCAACAGGTCAGGCTCATGATTCGCCTCGATGATGTACATGTCCGCATTGCGGATCAAATCGAAACTTTGTCTTGGAAAGTATCCTGTATCAGTCATATAGACCAATGATTTGCCGGCTTCGCTGAATCGGTATCCGCATGGTTCAAGTGCATCGTGATACGTCAGAAAAGCCATTGCCGAGAAGCCGCTGAAAATCATTGGCTCTTGGAAATTGATGATCTTGAAACTGGTAGGATTGATGGCTTCCTTGATCCTTGAGGATAGATTCCTATATGTACCTTCACTGAGATAGATCTCAGCGTTGGTCCGCTTTTGGATCGTGACCAAACCTGAGGTGTGGTCCCCGTGTTCATGAGTCAGAAAAATATAGTCGAGGCCGCTGAATTCCTTGGATATTTCCGTTAGTCGCGAAATTATCTGGCGGTAAGACAGTCCAGCATCAATCAAAATCCTCTTCCCATTCATTTCAATGTATGTCGTGTTGCCTCCAGATCCGGAGGCCAATACGTAGATTTTCAACCTTATCACATCCATTTGATATTATACATTATATTGCCAATTTCCCAACAAAAAAAGAAAACTTTGAGGTTGTCTCAGTCTTCTTTGTTTTCAGTTTTATTTTCGGTTTGCCTTCTCAGCTTTTCCAGTTCGATTTCCACCAATTTGTTCTTTTCATCAAGCAGTTGTTGTTGCTTGTGAAGCGATACTTCCTTGGCGATATTGGTGATTTCGAAGATCGCAATCATCATGAAGACAAGGATCACGATCGCATAGACGAAGTTGAGTCCGCCTGTGAATACCAAACGGTATATGTCGCCTAAAAATCCGGAACGGGACACATATTTACCGATGATGTATTCTTCGTCGAAGTCTTTCTCCCAATCGAGCGAAGTGTAGTTGTTGTACCCTTTTGTCGTGTATTTGATCTCGCCATCTATTGTTTTGACATCGACGATTTCATGAGTAATGATATTCTCTTCAGCCCCTGGTTGTCTGAAGGTGATGATGTCACCTTCAAAGAACTCGTCAGCTTTCGTGTCGATGAAGATCAGATCTCCGGTCATGATCTTGTCTTCCATCGAACGTGAAACGACAAGAAACATTCCGTAGCCGAATATCGTCGGTGTCTTGTCCTGGCGGAGGGATACAACGATTTCCACAATCAGAATTATGGACAAAAGAAAGAAGACAAACGGAATTATCTGCATGATCTTTGAACCGATTTTTTTCATCTTTCTTTCCTCCCTTTCTTGATTATGGATGTCCAAGGAAAAGAGGCAAGAACAAACAAGAACGTCGAACTCATCAACTCAAAGAGCGACAAGCCTATTCGTTTTTTGAAGTGTGTTCCCACCTCTTGATAATCTTCGTCAAGTATGTCGACTACTACGATTTTGCGTCCTGTTTTTTCTTCTTTCTTTCCTTCTCTGCTTCTTCGAGAATCTTTCTGGCCCTGGCCAACTGACGTTGCTTGTCGTCTTCATCCTCGAGTTTCAGTTGTTTCTCTTCCAAGGCCGCAAGCCGCGCTTCTTCTTCCTCGCGCGCTTTCTCTTCTTGTTCGAGTTTCTTTGCCCGCTTCAATTCGTCTTGGAAATTACGAAGGTTGAGCAAAGCAATGGCTTTATTGGTCGATAGTTGACGCATGTCCTCACGTTTGATCTTTTCGATCTGTCGATAGACTTCAAGGATTTTCTCCTGCAATCGGATCTTTTCTTCTAGCGTCTTTTCCTCTTCCGGATTGAAGGTGAACTTGATATAGTCCTCATAGACTGCGTTAGAGATCATGTTGATCTGTTGGAACACGATATCGATCGATTCCTCAAGCGGAATTCCCGCTTCCTGCAAACTCTTGAAACGCGAATAGTTTGTCGAACGGATCTGATCGAGATAGTATTGGTTCAACTTGTTGTTCTCGAACTCATAATATCCGGGTTGAACATATTGATCGTTGGAATCAGATTTCTTGATCCGCGGTCGTTTTGATTTGCGATATTCAAACGGAACTTCCTGAGCGATGACGAACTCGTCAATCTGGTTGTTGGCGATCGTCGCATATAATACCATCAACATGTTCTCGATTTCATTTAGATAACTGTCATCGAACTCAACATCACGTTCGAAGACTTCGACGTCATAGCCGATCCTGTCAACTTGATCCATCAAAACCCAAAGGTAATAACATTGACGGAAATCTTGGTTTTTCATGATGACATTAGTCTTCATGATTGGTGGTGTCACAGGTGCGAACTGACGCATTTCGCGCATGAACTCCGACATCTTGAAATTGGTTATTGCTGTGCGGATATAAGTCATTCGGTCAAAGAGTTCTTGGTTCTTGACGTCAATTTCGTCTTTAGGCATCGTTTGATTGATCCGCATCGTTACGTCATATTCGATTGTGGCTTGTTCCCATTCGACCTCTGATTTGATGTTCAGGTAGTTGACATATTCAGTATGCATTTTTTCAACGATCAAGTCATACCTTTTTTCGATAAAGATATAAAGTTTGTCGACAAGCGAACGCAAAAACCGGTTCTCATATGTTCCCAAATCGGCTTCATTATAATATGTGAGTACTTTAGTCGGTACAACCACGCCCGACTCATCGATATTTTTGATCAAATGCGTGTTTTGTGCAAGGTGACGAATCGTATCCGAATCGATTCTTTTGGCACGCTCCACGGGTACTACTTGGCTGACTTTCTTCAAAGTTTCCCGAGGATTGCGCGTCAATTTATCAATTACGGGAATGACTCCCTCGACAGAATCCATCCATGAATCATCGAAGATTCGACGTTCACGACGTTCCTTCTGATACAAGGTCGTATTCCCGCTCTCAAGCAAATTCATGAACTTTTTCGCGAAATCGTCTTGTTTATTTACACCAACAAACGTCGTGTTTATTTTCTTAAAATATTTCTTTACGTCAATTTCATCCATGTTCGGCCTCCTTAAATCTGTTTCTTAAGAAGCCTGATGAACTTGACGGACTCTTCGAATCCGTTTTTGCCAAAAAGCTTATGGATCTGGCTGATGAGTTGATCGAGTTCATCTTGGAGGAACGCAAGGTTCAAACTTTCAAATTTACGTAAGATCTTGTTGGCAAAGATATAATCCATGCCTTCTTCTTCAGTACCACCGGTGGCTACATAAACCGGAACAAATTTATGAACTTGGACCATGATCCGGTTTCCAAAAGCGATCTTGAAGTTTGACTGAATGTATTTGTCTAGAATCGAGAACTTACTTAACAAGCCTTCAGAAACGGGATACTTGTAAAAGGCTTCGTCAAACAATTCTTGAAGGTATGAGCTGGACATATGCAAAGGTTCGGTTTCAGGAGCTGGGAAGTATTCTCCCTTGGCTTCGAACTCCAAAGCGATAGCACGGTCATAAACCTTGTCGGTGATCGTGAATGTGGAATCGTCCTTATTTGCCGTACCGACGAACCAAACGTTCATCGGAACGGTGATCTTTCCGTTGACGACTTTCAATGGATCGCTTGGTTTTGAATCAGGGACCAAGTCGATCTTCCATTCTGAAGAATCCGGCATTTCCATGATGGAGAGGAATTCCGCGAAGTAATACTCGATCCTTGCAAGGTTCATCTCATCAAGCACGATAAGATTGATGTCTTTTCTATATGCGGCTTCATATAATGCTTTCAAAAAGTCAGTTTCATTGAAACGCTTAGTAAACTCATTTAAATAACCAATCATCTCAGCGCGATCACGCCATGAAGGTTGAACGGAAATCATTGCGGCGTTGTTGTCGAAGAACTTCGCCATGGCATACGGAAGTGAGGTTTTTCCGGTTCCGGAAATACCTTCAAGAATGATGACCCGAGAAGCCGCCATACCAGCAAAGAACTGCTGGATCATCTTGCGATTGTAATATAGTTTCAAATTCGCAGAAGCGAAATTGACAAATCTGTCCACAATTTCCGGTAGCGTAACATAGTCGCTTTCTTCCATGTAGATATGAGTGTCCTTACCGGCATATTCTCTATCCACTTGGATGAGCTTGACAAATCGAGACGGTCCCGTAGGAACATTGGACCTCGAAGTATCTCCAAACTCCGTATCAGAACCATTTTGTCCGCCTTGAGGTCTGCCTCCAACTCCACCGCCAACGACAGCTCCCATTTCATAAGCAGGAACCATTTGTTGAGAACGACCAAGCGGTCCGGTGATGATCTTGTCTGTAGGTTCTCCGGTGGAAGCATTGATACCAAGTTGCGATACTTTCATTGCCATGATCTGGTTCTTCTCGTCAATCAAAGCGACAACCTTGTCATTTAGCAAAGCTATTTCTTCGATAAGTTCGTTCTTTTCGATTTCCACTTTTCTGAATGATGCATATTTATTGAACCATATAATAAGTTTAGCGATAACGAAAATCAATAGGGAGATGTTCAATATGAAGCTGACAGTTACCATTACCCAGGAGACAATGGAAAAGTCTGCGGATTCATCTTTAAGCAAAAGAAAATAGGATTCAAAGTTATCGACCATTCGGACCAACATGCCTTCCCAGACTACTTCTCTGAAGAAAAACACGAGATCTTCCCAGATTTGACGAAATAATTCGACGTAATAACGCGAAAATTCATTCATCTGTCAAACTCCTCCTCCCATTGTTTGTACTATGAAATTTTTATGGAGATGATTAGTCTTTGTTTTCCTCAGTAGCGTCTTTGGTTTTGGCTTGAGCCTGCTCTTTTTCAAGTTCAGCTTTTGCGAGTGCTACTGCTTCTTCCTGCATCTTCACGCGATCACTTAAAGTCTTCTGCACTTGATATTGCGAATAGACTTTCGTGAATCTTACGATCTCATAAACCAGAAAAGCCAAGCACGGCAAAACGATAAACAACAAGAAGCCTAGTGAAGACTTAAGGAAATTGATGAAGGATCCCATCCAACGAAGATGAACGCCGGTGTAAACACCAACTATGTCGTTAGCGGTAATCGGTTGCTCATCTTCTGGAGCATTATCACCTTGAGTGTAGAATAATACTCTGTCATCAGAAATTCTGATGATTCTATGAGTATTGAAGAACATCCTACTTCCTTCATCTGTGACTTCAACGTCTCTAAAAGTAACGATATCTTCTGGTAATAGATCATCGACATTGAACTCTGTTCTAACAAAAATCAAATCGCCTTCATAAAATTCGGTCTCCATCGAATCGGATTCGACGGTATATGCGGTCATACCCAAGAAAGTAGTCTGGTTCTCATCCTCTTCCGAGAATAAAGCGACAACAGAGTATAATACAACCAGAACGAGAACAACCCAGAAAACCACATTGCCAATTATCTTCCAAGTTTTCGTCTTGCTTCCAGTATTTTCCATAAAACACACTCCCCACTATAAGTTTCGTGTATAACACTAACTTATATTATAACGTAAAAAATGGAATAATACATCAGGTTTTTGATAATTTTAATGTTGAAACAACGCGGTTTTCGGCAATTTCTTATGGCAAATGCCATTTTCCGACCCATAAAGCATTGTTTATGAGCCAGAAAACAACATTCCCCCGAGGGGAACACAACTTAGGCACGAGGCCTAAGTTGTGTAATAATGATGCAATTAGCTAATTAATTATGCGCCTATTGAGAAATCAAAGCTGATGCTGAAGTAAGCGGAGTTGATGTCATTGCTTGTCTCAGCATCCCATCCTTCAATGTAGATACGTGCGGTCACGAGCGTTGGTGTTTCAGGTTCAATCGAGTTGATAGCCGTTGTTCCAACAACATCATCCGTCATGGGAATAGAAATCAAAGTATCAATCTGTGTCAAAGCATTGAATTCAGTATCTGCATAAGTATAGGCAGCCAGAGGATCTGTAGTACCAGCTGTTGTGCTATAACCGGGTTGAGTCGATACGAAAGCGTAATCGTAATCAGGGTCTGTTCCAAAAATCACAGCAGTTTCAGCATCTGTTGGAAAGGTATAGGTATATGGTCCGGTACCTGCAACAGAATAATCATCATTGGTCCACAAAGCTACTCTTACAGCGTTTACAACGTCATTCTGTGGAGCGGGCGCAGATGAAGTAATCGAAAGATTGTCTAAGACAATATTCTTAGCTAATCCATCGCTGGATTGAAGATAAACCCAGAATCTTAACTCAATGAAATCACCTGTTGCGCTGTTCTTGTCAGAGGTTACGACAACTTCCCTATCAAGGTTGGTTGCGTTGCCAACCGCCATAGTATTGAGCAATTTTGCGTCTTTCGTGATGTATCCTGCTTGTAAAGCAGTAACTGGGTATAATGCCCATGGGTCTGTATCATCGCCACCACCAACAGCATGGTCGGCTCCGTACCCCGCGTAATCATAAACCGTCAAGATATCAACAGTAGAAACCGCTGTCTTGTAATTTGTAGGTACAGAAAGATCTAAAGTCTCCACTGGTGCTGCAGCATCATCTGCTACCAAAATCATCAGGTTATCTACCGACTGAACGTTAATCTCCATTGAAGGGATTGATACAGTCGATGATACGGTGAACCAAGCATAAGTTGAACCGATTGTCGCTACAAGAGCGAATAGCAATACGAATGCTGAAAGTATTACTTTTGTTCTTAATGTTTTCATTTTTTTCTCCTTTTATTTTTTTATTTTCTTAATTTTGAATTTCTTCGTCATCGTCGTAGACGTACGTGATGCTGAATTCCATCTCCAACTTGACTCCTCCGCCGATAATATTGTTGTTATGATCAGCGTCTTCACCTTCGTACCAGACAACAATGGAAATCTTTGCTAGGTTGCCTGTTTCGAAAGCGGAAAATTGTTTGTTCATGACTTCGTATTGTCCTGAGAAAGGTACCGTGCCAATTTCCGGTTCTCCAGGAAATTCGCCTCTTTCAGTTTGCACTTTGGCGTAAGTGGTTCCTACATCATCGACAATAATTCGGACACGAAGCGATTCTTCAGCACCTCTCGTGGTTGAGATGAGATTCACGGTGGCTTTGAGGTCAACTACACGTCCACCCGCATTAGCAAGATAAAACGTATATGCGAGATATGATTCCCCGTTATTTGATCCATTGACACTCGTAAGTTCTTCATCTGATGGTAAACAGAATTGATGCCCTTCCGGAAAAGCAGTGTACTCTGTTCCGCAAAAGGCTGTCATAGCATCAGCGCTCTCAACTTTTTCTGCGTACAGCACTGAAGTGTATTGTTGGGTCTCGGGATCCTTTACGAGTGATAACCCTGCTTCATAATCCCTTTTGTCAACCCTGAAAGTAAAATTCCCAACAACTTCTCCATAATACGAGACAGCAAAAATGAGAAAGGTGAGAACAGC
>JAFGQT010000010.1 GCA_016935515.1 Bacilli bacterium | reverse complement strand
CATTTGATTGTTGAATATCTCAAAGATCATAATCAAGCTGTGATCATCGGTCCGACTTTGGGTTCGAAGACCAAATACGAATTGCGTAATAAAAGCTTCAAATCAGCCAAAATTCTCAATGACAACAACATTCTGTTCGCAATTATGACGGACCATCCGGTGATTCATTTGGCAAATGTCATGACACAGGTTGGCATCTTCGTCAAAGAAGGATTGCCAGAGCTTGAAGGCTTGAAGGCTGTAACGATCAATGCGGCTAAAATCAATCATGTGGATGACCGAGTTGGCAGCATCGAGCCGGGCAAGGATGCCGATGTTGTGATTTGGGATGGACACCCGCTTCATTATTTGACAAAGACCGAGTATGTGTTCATCAACGGACAAATAGTCCATAAGAAGAACTAAAAAAGAGGCACTTCAATTTTATGAAGTGCCTTTTATTATCTTTCAATATAATTTTTTTTGCACTGATCTATCAGTTTGAGGGCGTCTTCTTTGGGGTAATAGTCAAGCACCTCCACATGGTGACCAGGCTGAAGTTCCTTGTAATTGCGGAAAAAGAGTTTGATCTCCTTCAACTGAAGTTCCTTGATGTCGCTGATATCATTTATATCCTCGAAGCGAGGATCGGCGTCGACGACGCTGATAATCTTCTGGTCGTGTTCTCCGGAATCGTACATGTCGAGATAGCCGACTACCCTGGCATCAACGATGCATCCCGGGAAAGTCTGGGTCGTTGCTAAGACAAGAATGTCAAGCGGATCGCCATCTTCAGCCAAGGTTTCCTCGATGAAACCATATTCGGCCGGATACGTCATCTTTGAGTAAAGAACTCGATTCAACTTGATGCGGTTTTTCTTTTTGTCAACTTCGTATTTGTTTTGTGTTCCCATGGGGATTTCGATGATTGCTTCAATCACTCTTGTCATTGCGTCCACCTTTTCTTGTCCGAGATCATCGGACCGATATTTGTTTTTTCTGACGATTGTGCAAAAAAATATTCGTGAAACCCCTTTGAAATCGAGAAAATATGATAAAATATTTTCATCAGGGGTGGTTGATATGACTCAACACTTTATTTTGAATTTCCTTTCCACGCTGGTAATTTCGGCCCAATGGGCACTGTCGACCGCAGGAACGTATATATGGTTGCTTTGGATCATCATTCCCGCAGTTTTAGCACTAATGGTGTTCTTCGGATATCAGCTTTATTTGAAAAAGCATAAAGCGAAAGGTTCTCTTATTTCAAATGACCTCGTAGAATCATTCATTACCGGATTCGGGGGGATCAAGAACATTGAAACGATATTTTGTGAAGGTTCTCGGCTTCGAGTCACTGTGGCCGATCTGAAGAAGTGCAATTGTGAGATTCTGAAAGAAAACGGTGGCAAGGGAATATTTGTTTCCGGCAAACAGGTCAAATTGACTTTGAATGCCAATGTGGCTGCCATAACCTCTGAAATTGAAGCCAGAAGAAAGGAGCGGACATTATGATTGAATACAAGTACAAGATCATGTATCCAAACGGACTACATGCTCGTCCGGCTACTATGCTTGTCAGCAAAGCAAACAGCTTTCAATCGGAAATGATCATTGAGTTTGACGATAGGCGCATCAATCTCAAATCGATCATGGGTGTGTTGTCGTTGGGTATCCCGAGCAACAGGAGCTTCAAGATAACTTTCAATGGCCGTGACGAAGAAGATGCTTTCAAGGCGATCACGCGTGTGATCAGCGATATTAACGAATTGGAATAGCGGAGCCATAACCTAATACGCCGCTTGTTTGTTTTTCCGTGCGGCCTTAACCATCATTTGATGGTTATTTTTTTCGCCCTAAACCCAGTTTCTGTTTGCATTTTTCGACTTTCCTGTAGGCGTAACTTTGCGCTTTTGCCCGACCTGCATCCAAGATTGCGTCGAGTTCAGGCGAGTTGATGATCTGATAATAATTATCCTGAAGCGATTTTATCCTGGTTGAGACGATGTGAGCCAGGTCTTCCTTGAATTCCTTGTAACCAAGCCCCTTGTACATTTCGACGATCGCTTCGATCGCTTTATCCGTAAGTGCAGCATAGATGTTAAGTAAATTGGCAACTCCGGGTTGATTGAAAGGATCGTATTGAATTACGCCAATCGAATCGGTTACGGCTGAACGGATCTTTTTGATGATCGTTTGTTCATCATCGAGCAAAGCAATGTAGCCTTTGTCGCTGGCTTCTGATTTGCTCATCTTTTTTTCCGGGTTTTGGAGGTCCATGATCCTGGCTCCAACTTTGGGGATGATCGGTTCTGGTACCTTGAAGAAGTCACCAAAACGATTGTTAAAGCGAGTGGCGATGTCTCGAGTAAGTTCGATGTGCTGTTTTTGATCGTCGCCTACTGGAACGTAGTCCGCGTCATACAATATTATGTCCGCCGCCATCAGCGCGGGATAGGTGAACAACGCCGAAGTCAAACCGGATTGTTGCTTCGTAGCCTTGTCCTTGTATTGAGTCATTCGCTCCAGTTCCCCCATGTAAGTATGGCACTGCAAAAGATAGCCGAGTTCGGCATGTTCTTTTATCTCTGATTGAATAAACAAAATCGTCTTGTCCTTGTCTAATCCAGCCGCTAAATACATAGCGGCTATTTCTTTGGTCCGTTTTCTGAGTTCCTGAGGATTTTGTTCGGTTGTGATCGCGTGCAAGTCAGCGACAAACAAATAGAACTCAGTATCTGTGAGTTGTTTTTGCAGTTCGACAAAGCGCATGATTGCACCGATGTAGTTTCCCAGGGTCAGTGCTCCTGATGGTTTAATCCCCGATAGTAGTCTTTTCATTTTTCATTACCTCGATATTTGGAAGATTGGTTGGATAATTCTGATTTTGGAAGCCAATAAAACAAAAATCGCCCTTGTTAAAGGACGATTGTTTCGCGGTACCACCTTCGTTCCGGCAGAGCCGGCACTTGAATCCCTTAACGCGGGAAACGGATGTTATTGGCATCACTCATTAGTCCATTCATCGATTATGCCGCCTTGTTTTCACCTGCCACAAGGTCTCTGGATCCGGAATTGTCGATTACTACTCTAAGTCTTCGTTTTGAAACATTATACCACTATTCGGATTTCAATACAACCTCTAATTGATCAACAAGTTCTTCAATACGTTTGCATACGGCCAAGAATGAGTCTTCCTTGGTCAAGTCAACGCCTGCATTGATTAGTTGTTTCACAGGATAATCGCTGCCGCCTGACTTCAAGAGACCGATGTATTTGTCAAAAGCTTTAGGGACATTGTTTTTTACATCTTCATAGATCTTCAATGAAGCAGCGAAACTCGTCGCGTATTGATAGACATAAAAAGGCGTATAGAACAGGTGAGGGATGTATGCCCAAACATATTGCTTGACTTCTTCGTTCGTGATATCAAGATCATAGAATTCTTTGTATAGGTCGATCATGATCTTGGAAAGCCTGTCAGCGGTTATTGGTTGACCGCTTTCAGCGAGCTTATGAGCTTCGAGCTCATAAATTGCAAATAAGGTCTGACGGTAGAAAGTCGACATGATGTCGTCAATCGATCTTTGTAGCAACATGATTTTTTCGGCACGAGTGGCCTTGCTTTCATTGATGAAGTAATCCAGCAAATTGTGCTCATTGAACGTCGAAGCGACTTCAGCTACGAAAATCGTGTAGTCTTGGAGTACTGCGGGTTGGTGTTGGGCGTACATGGAGTGGATTGAATGACCGGCTTCATGGGCTACCGTAAATACATCTGCCAAAGTCTTGGAGTAGTTGAGCAAAATGAATGGATGCGTGTCAGGAACCGAAGAAGAATAGGCTCCAGTACGTTTGCCGGATTGCTCATAGACATCCACAAAACCGTTTTCTAAAACGTCATGAGCCTTGTCTTGGAAATCTTTTGGAAAGTTCTTGATCGAAGCGAAGAAAAGTTTCTTAGCTTCTTCGAACTCGTATTCCTTGTCGGACTGGGCAAGATCGAGGAAGCGATCATATGTATGATATTCCTCAAGCCCTAGAGCTTCCTTGCGAAGTTTGATGTACTTCTTGATCGGAGCGGTATTGGCTCGGGCGACTTTCGCCAAGGAATGATAGACATCGACGGGGATCGCGTTGTTAAAGAGATAGCTTTCCAGCGAGTCTTTGTATTTCCTTGCTTTTACTAGCGCAAGATCGTAATCGAGAACTGTCTTGTAGATACTGGAATAAGTGTTCTTGTGGGCATCGTAATAGGAGAAAACGGCTTCGAATATCTCCTTGCGTTCTTTCGGATTCTTGCTTTTTTGAATATAAGCTCGATAATTGCTGTTGGTGATTGTGACGATGTCGCCGCTGTCGAGCATTACGTCTTGGTTTTCGATGTCTGCGACAGATAGTGAACCGTAGAGATTGCGTCCAGCTTCGGACAACTGGTTGAAGTTGGCGAGTATCTCCTCGGATTTCTCGTCAAGGATATGTTCTTGACGGCGGAAAAGTTTTTCAAATCCGAAACGGAATTCAGCTATTTCGGGGTTGTTGTCCACAAAACCCATGACAGTGTCCTTGCCAAGTTTGATCAGTTCAGGTTCTTCAAAGGAGACAGCTTCTTGCAGTTTCACGAAGGCCAATTGCATCATCTGGAGACGACTGGCATTATCCATGTTTTTCTTATCCAAATCGCTGAGAAGATGGACGTATTGATACGCTCTGTAGCCGGTTTTCTGCAACTCTTTTTGGAGAAGAAAGTAAGTCTTGAACTGGGTTTCATCGCCCAGTTTGCCCTTGAACGTCTTAAGACGGTCAATGATGGCTACGGTTTCCTGATACGCTTTCTCGTAGGCAGCGAGATCGGGAAATAAATATGTAAGATCCCATTTCATTAGTATATGATACCTCCTTGTCGTTCATAAGAAATATTATATCATCTATTTACAAAATCTGCTTACAAAAAAACTTGTTTATGATATAATATACAAGCGAAAGCGAGGGAAAATCATGATTACACTATATACAAGTTCTAGTTGTTCGTCATGCCGCAAAGCAAAGCGCTGGCTTGAGGAAAACCAGATTCCCTACAAGGAAAAGAACATCATCGGCATCCGTTTGACACGTGATGACATCATCAACATGCTCAAATATTCGGACAACGGATTTGAAGATATCATTTCCACACGCTCAAAGATATTCAAAGAAAGCAATCTCGAACCAGAGGAAATGCGTTTTGGAGAATTGGCGGACTTCATCATCGACAATCCTACAGTCCTGAAACGGCCGATAATCATCAATGACAAGATCATGCAGACAGGATATAACGAAGATGAAATCCGGGCATTCATTCCTAGAAAATTTCGCGAGTGTGTCTATTGCTTGGAATGCGATGAGGACTGCGAATATAAGCGCAGCATTAAGGAGTCTTTAATTAGGACCAAAGAATCTAAATCCACAATCTGAAAAAGACCACAGGATAACCTGTGCTCTTTTTTTGTTCAAAGTCCCTGTAAGCGTTTTATTATCTGGATATGTTGATAAATTGGGGATAATAAGGTAAAATAAGAGCGAACAGATAAATTATTTTTGGGAGGATATATATTTATGGCAGTAAAAGTAGCTATCAACGGATTTGGACGTATCGGACGTCTTGCCTTTCGCCAAATGTTTGGCAACAAGGATTTCGATATTGTCGCAATCAACGATTTGACTGATGCTAGACAGTTGGCATACTTGTTGCGTTATGACAGCAGTCAAGGCAGATACGACAAGGAAGTAAGTTTTGATGAGAACTTTCTGGTTGTCGAAGGTGCAAAAATTCCGGTTTTCGCACAAAGAGATCCAGCTCAATTGCCTTGGAAAGACTATGGTGTAGATGTCGTACTTGAATGCACGGGCTTCTTCACTTCAAGAGACAAAGCTTCATTGCATCTGCAGGCAGGTGCTAGAAAAGTCATCATCAGCGCTCCCGCAAAGGAAAAAGACATTCCAACAATCGTATATGGTGTCAATGAAGATACTTTGACCGGATCGGAAACGATTATTTCGGCCGCTTCATGTACGACGAACTGCTTGGCTCCGATTGCCAAGATTCTTGATGAGAACTTCAAGATCGTCAGAGGCTTCATGACTACTGTTCATGCCTACACGAACGATCAGGCAACCTTGGACATACCGCATCCAAAGGGAATCGATACCCGTCGCGGCAGAGCTGCCGCAGCCAACATCGTGCCGACCACTACTGGAGCTGCAAAAGCCGTTTCTCTGGTTTTACCGCAACTCAAAGGCAAACTTGACGGTATCGCTCTTCGCGTGCCTGTCATCACCGGTTCAGTTGTCGACCTTGTTGTAGAACTTGAAAAGCCGGTTACTGTAGACGAAGTCAATCAAGCAGTCAAAAAAGCCGTTTCAGGAACCGTAGGCTACACAGAGGATCCAATCGTATCAAGCGATGTGATCGGCATCACCCAAGGAACGATGTTTGATGCACAAAGCACAACCATTTTGGAAAGCGAAGGCAAACAGCTTGTCAAGGTTATATCTTGGTATGACAACGAGTCTTCATTCACTGCCCAGATGGTCAGAACGCTCAAACACTTCGCTGAGTTGATCTAAGTCAGAAAAGCATCCTTTGGGGTGCTTTTTTATAGAAGAGGATGATTTTCTTTGTTGCTCAAGTATTTTTTTCAATTGCTCGATCAGTTTGAAGTTTATGTTAATACGCATCTATGGTTTGCACCGCTTATGGCGATGCTTTTGCCGTTCATCGAGGCCATAATTCCATCGTTGCCACTGACAATCCTCATTGGTTTCAGTTTAAACATCATGGCGCAAGTATATGGGATGGTTGAAGGCACAGTTTTGACGATTGTCTTGTCCACTTTGGGATCTGCAATGGGTATGATTATGATCTTCGGAATAATCAGGCTGACGCTAGCTCCATTCTTTGCCCGCAAGGTTCAGGACAACAAGTATGGCAGAATGTTTCTGAACATCGTGGAAGGACCGAATGTCATTCCGGTACTGCTCGTAATGAGCAATCCGTTTTTCCCGTCTTCGATACTCAATTATGCTCTGTCATTGACAAAAACCAAATTTTGGCGTTACTTTTTCCTGACGATCACTTCACGGTTGATCATCGTCTTGTTTCTCGTTTTCTTGGGAAGCCTGTTCGATATCCAAAACCATCCGATGAACCTCTTGTGGGTGATGTTGGTTTATCTCTTGATCTTTGTGATCTGGTATGTGATCTTCCATCATCGGCGGAAAGACAAGCCGAATGGAGACAATATCGAAATTGAGAAAGAGGAAAAGCACTAATCAGGTGCTTTTTTTTCTTGCATTATGTTATAATGAATAAAAAGATTTCGAGGTGGTATTTATGGACAAAACTCTATTTTTTGATCGTCGCAGAAAACTTGTGAATGAAATGAAGGAACAATCATTTGCTTTGTTCTTTTCTGGCCAAGCACCTCACAAAACCGCCGATCAGAGATATCATTATGAACCAAACCGCAACTTCTATTATCTTACGGGATTAACTCGGGAAAACATGATTTTATTGCTGATAAAGGGCAATCATAAGTATTTCGAGTATTTGTTTGTCGAAGAGCCAAGCGATTATGCAACCAAATGGCTTGGCAGCAGGATGACCAAGGAAGAGGCGGCTGCTTTGAGCGGCATAGAAGCAGAAAACATACTCTATGCTCAAGAATTCGAGGCTTTTGTCAGTACACGGGTTTTGTCAGATTCGCGAAAAGCTTTAGTACAAATGCCAAAATCATTGTATCTTGATCTTTATCGGGATCAACCTTTGTCACGTCCGATAAGTCTCGAACAAGTATCTAAATTGCTGGAAAACTATCCGGAGATTCGTGTAGAAGGCGTGAATGGATTGATTGACTCAATGAGAATGGTGAAGTCAGATCTAGAGATAGAAGCTATCGAACGTGCTATTGAACATACCCGTAAAGGAATAGAAGCGATTATGCGTTCTGCCAGAGCGAACGTTTCCGAACGTAGCTTGGACGCTCTGTTTGATTATACAATCAGACTTGACGGAAGCGAAGGAGTTGCTTTCGATTCGATCGTCGCCGGGGGAAAAAGGGCGACTATCCTGCATTACGAGGCAAACAATCAGATGGTCGAAGACAAAGAGATGATCCTACTTGATCTTGGAGCGAAATCCGGACTGTACGCAGCGGATATAAGCAGGACTTTCCCAGCAAACGGGAAGTTCACTTCCAGGCAGAAAGCACTTTATGAACTTGTCCTCTCAGTGAACAAAGCTATCATCGAGATGGTAAAGCCTGGTTTGTTGGTTTCTGATCTTAATCAGTTGGCCAAGCAACTTCTAGGCGAAGGCATGATCAAGCTTGGGCTCATCAAAGACCTCTCTGAAACTGATAACTATTATTATCATAATGTCAGCCACTACCTCGGGTTGGATGTGCATGACGTTGGTACTTATCAGGTTCCGCTGAAACCGGGAGTTGTGCTTACTGTCGAACCGGGCATCTATGTGGAATCAGAAGGAATCGGCATCAGGATCGAAGACGATGTGCTGGTCACCGAGTCAGGCTCAAGAAATCTGAGTTCAAGCATCGTCAAGGAAATAGTGGACATTGAGAGATTGATCCAAGGCTAGTTTTGGAAGGAAATCTAATGAGTTTTATTGAAGGCGTAATCAAGCAGTATCTGTATTTCAGTGAAGAGTCCTCCTATTCAGTTGTGAAAGTGGAGATTCGCGATACTGCAGAAGCGGAACTTCTGCATTTTGAACCCACAATTGTCGTTTGTGGGTTTTTTCCTATGCTTGAACTTGGTCAAGTCTACCGTTTTTATGGAAAAGTGACCGAACACCCAAAATATGGAGTTCAATACAGCGCGAGTCGTTTCGAGCGAATCATGGATACGTCAAAAGCGGGTATCGTCGATTACTTGGCTTCAGATCTTTTCAAGGGTATCGGTCCGAAGACTGCAGAAGCGATTGTCGAGGAGCTGGGTAATGACGCTTTGGACAAGATAGCAAACGATCCGGACGTTCTGGACAGTATTCCAAGGATGAACAAAGCGAAAAAGGAAATGATTGCCCGAACGATATTAGATAACAGGCAGATGGAGTCGACGCTTGTCTGGCTTTATGGATTTGACATTTCCCCCCGCATGGCGATGAAGATTTACCAAGCATATGGATTTGCGGCAGTCGATGTCATTCGCAACAATCCTTACTTGTTGATTGATGAAGTCGAAGGCATCGGTTTCAAGCGAGCTGATGAAATCGGACTCAAGATCGGTTTTGCCTATGACAATCCGTTGCGCATCCAGGCAGTGATAATGTATTTGCTACAAGAATATATCATGAAATATGGCGATACTTACCTTGAGAAGGATAGGTTGCTTGAATTCACGCTTACTTACCTAAACTCTGGGAAGGAATTCACGGTCGACGCAGACATGGTTGTCGATCGGCTTGAACAGCTCTCGAGCAACAACAAAATTGTCGATGTCGACGAAAAAGTGAGTTTTCGTTCGATCTATCTAGCCGAAAAAAGAATTTCTGAAAGCCTCAAGAAGCACTCAATAAAAGAATCTGAACCAATTGATGATAAAGTGCTGGAAGAGCACTTGGAGCATTT
>JAFGQT010000085.1 GCA_016935515.1 Bacilli bacterium | reverse complement strand
GGATACATTCAACGTGGCGGTGTAACCAATACATTTGACAGGGTTTTGGGAACCAAATACGGAGCATTCGCTTGCGACATGATCGCTCAGGGCAACTTCGGGCAAATGGTCACGATCAAGAACGATAAGATGAGCAAGGTGTTCATTGAAGATGTAGTTGGTGGAGGAGCAACAGGAGAAACTAGTCGCGGCGGTGCCCGAAGAGTTAATCCGAACGGCGATTTGGTTCAATCCGCCAAGGATATCGGCATTTCATTTGGAGACGAATAAGAATCAATAAATCAGGAGGATATAAAGATATGGAACTGAAAGGAAGCAGAACAGAAAAAAACTTGCTGGAAGCTTTTGCCGGGGAATCAATGGCCAGAAACAAATATACTTTCTATGCCTCAAAGGCCAAAAAGGAAGGCTATGTACAAATCTCCAATTTCTTCTTGGAGACGGCCGCAAATGAAAAAGAACATGCGGAGATCTGGTTCAAACTGCTTCATGACGGCGGGGTACCATCGACAGAAGCGAATCTTCTTGATGGTGCAAAAGGCGAAAACTATGAATGGACAGAAATGTACAAGGGTTTTGCGGAAGTAGCCAGAGAAGAAGGATTCACCAGAATTGCCACTTTGTTCGAAGGTGTTGCCAATATCGAAAAGGAACACGAAGCCAGATATCTAGCGTTGCTGAAAAGCATCAAGGACCAACGGGTATTTGAGTCCGATTCAAACTCCGAAATCTGGATATGCTCGAACTGCGGACATATTCATGTCGGCAGAAAAGCTCCGAAGGTCTGCCCTGTATGCGACCACGATCAAGGCTATTTCGAACGCTTTGTCAAAAACTATTGATTAGGAAGACGCAAGTCTTCTTTTTTTTTGCCATATCCTGTATAATGATTGTAAGCACTATCCGGGAGGATAAGGATTGAAAAAAGGTAGAATCATCAAATTGACTGGCGGAATTTACACTGTTTGCGATGAGTTTGGCGGAAGAAAGCAATTGAAACCGCTGGGGATTTTTCGTTACAAGAACTTTAAACCAAAAGTTGGAGATATCGTCGAATTCGATGATAATTCGATATTAAAAGTTTATCCAAGAGAAAACGACTTGGTTAGACCTGCGATCGCTAACGTCGATCAAGCGTTGCTTGTAACGTCAGCCAAGGAGCCGGACTTCAGTTTTACATTGCTGGACCGATTTCTCGTTTTGATTCACCAACAAGCTATCGACCCGGTGATCATCGTCACTAAGATCGATTTGCTTGATGAAAACAAACTTGATGAGTTGAATCGCAAACTTGCCTATTACGAGCGCTTTTATCCTGTGATCCGCGTTTCGAACAAAAAGTTATTTAACATTGATGCTGTTACGCAAATCGCAAAAGGCAAAGTCAATGTATTGGCTGGTCAAACGGGAGCAGGAAAAAGCAGCTTGTTGAATGCGATCGATCCCAATCTTGAGCTTGCGACCGATGAAATATCGGTTGCACTTGGTAGGGGCAAGCATACTACAAGGCATGTGGAACTGATTGAGTTTGCATCAGGATGGATAGCTGATACTCCAGGGTTCTCCAAACTTGAGTTTGTGGATATCGATATCTATACACTCAAGGACTTATATCCAGATTTCAGGGAGCTTTCGTCGAATTGTCGCTTCAACGGTTGTACGCATACCCATGAACCGGGGTGCGCGGTAACAGAAGCTTATCAAGGTAAATTGATCCTTCCGGAGAGGTATGAAAACTACCAGAAGTTTTACCAAGAGATCAAACAGACGAAACCCAAGTACTGAGGAGGTTGTGAATATGATCGTTTCACCGTCTTTCCTGTCAGCCGATTTTGACAGTTTGGAAACAGAGATATTGTCATTGTCCAAGGCTGAATGGCTTCATTTTGACGTTATGGATGGAAAATTTGTGCCTGCGACAACATATGATGAAACAATGTTGAAAAGAATAAAAACCATCAGCAAGCAATTTTTTGACTGTCATTTGATGATCGTCGAACCAATCAAACACGTGCAAGAATATATTGATGCCGGCGCTGACCTTGTCACTTTTCATTATGAGGCCGATCCGGATTCTGTTAAGCAAACCATTGACTTGATCCATAGTCTGGGTGTGAAAGCTGGTATATCAATCAAGCCTGCCACTGATTGGCAAGTACTGAAGCCTTATCTAAATGATCTTGATCTGATTTTGATCATGAGCGTGGAACCGGGAAAGGGAGGCCAAGGCTTTCTTTTCAACTCATTGGACAAAATTCGCAATTTGGCAGACTTGAGAGAGAAGCACAAATATCGATATTTGCTTGAAGTCGATGGAGGCGTTAATTTCGAGACTGGCAAGTTGGTCCGTGAAGCTGGGGGCGACATCATAGTCGTGGGCTCATTTCTGATCAACCAGAAAGATCGTAGTCAAACGATCGAAGGTCTTTCCCGTGTCTAGGAAGGTGAAAATATTCGCCGGACCGAATAATTATGATTTTAATAAATTGTATTTCGAAGAAGCTGACGAGTACATCGTCGGCGTTGATTCCGGACTCGAGTATCTAGTTGAAAACAATTTGGATATCGATCTCGCGGTTGGAGACTTCGATTCGCTAGACAGTCGATTCATTGACGCCGTAAACGAGAAATCCAAACTCATTATTAAACTTGAAAAAAACAAATCGATGACGGACTTAGCATTCGCGATCGACTATCTGTACAATAATATCGAATATGACAAAATCGATATCTATGGCGGTATCGGAGGTAGGATCGATCACCTGCTTGCGAACCTGAATCTCTTAAAGCGCTTCGATCTTAGTTTCCGTGACGACCAACACTATATATATACGTTGCACAAAGGTCTTCATCACATCGACAACTATCATCGTTTCATCTCATTTTTTGCGATTGATGACTGTTATAATCTGTCTTTGAAAGGTTTCAAGTTCGAATTGAACAATTACTATCTCTCGACCAGCGATTCACTTTGTGTATCGAACGAAGGCTCCGGCGAAGTTGAATTTTCAAAAGGCAGACTGCTGATCATTACCAGTGATGATCCATGGAAGTAGTATTTCACATCAATCTCAATCAAATTACATGCAAAATTCACAAACAAGTGCAATAATATTATATTGAAAACAACACATTGAAAGCGTGGTGCATATGATGAAAAAATACTTGATCTTCGGAGTGCTGTTATTGTCGGTGTTCGCTTTTTCGGGTTGTACATTTTTTACGACCCAGAACGAAACGACAATATCCACAACATTTCTCACGTCGGCAAAGACGACTACGACTACAACCACATTGTCCATTGATACCGATCAACTCGTGTCGGATTTGTATGCGATGATTTATGCCGATCTTTACGACCAAATCCGATCCGAAGTTGTAGCTGATATTTCCGAGGAAAGGTTCAACCAAATATTGCAGGATGTGCTGGCTGACGTCTATACCAAGATTGATGCATCGGAGTTGACCGTTGAAGCAGCCTCGCTTGCAGAGACAGTTGCTGGTGTCGCTTCTTTGTGGGCACCATCGGTAGTCGGTGTATCCAACTATGATTCCGAAAGCCAGCTGCAGTCAATCGGCTCCGGCGTGATTTACAAGCAAACAGGGACCACTTTCTACGTCGTTACAAACGAGCATGTCGTTGAAGGTGGCACCTCATACAAAATCAGGTTCGCTGATGAGACTGAAGTTGCCGCAACATTGATAGGGACTGATGAAACCTCGGATCTCGCGGTTCTGACATTCATCTCGGATCGACATCTGCGTGTCGCTAGTTTTGGCGATTCTGAAGCTCTCCAAACCGGTTCTGTGGTTTTGGCCGTCGGCCACCCCAGCGGGTATGATTACTTCGCTTCAGTTACGATGGGAATAGTATCCGGAACTAAACGGTATTTTGACGTTGACAACGATCAAGTCAAGGATATGTTCGTCGGCTATGTCCAACACGACGCCGCAATCAACTCTGGTAACAGCGGCGGAGGGTTGTTCAACCTCGATGGTGAGATCGTCGGGATCAACGTCATCAAAATTGCCTCTATTGAGATCGAAGGCATGGGCTTTGCCATACCTTCATCTTTAGCCGCGGCAATCGTCTCCGACATCGAGGAGTTTGGATACTCCAAGCAAATTCCTGGAGTCGGCATCACATTTAATGACATCGCCAGTGACAAGGATGCTTTGATAGCTGATGGAATCGTAATACCCGCGGAGATAACCGCCGGATTCTATGTACACGGCATAACTCCGGGTTCGTCAGCTGATGGGTACATTCTTCCGGGCGATATCATTTTGGAGATTGGCGACATCGTAATCACCAACCTCTACAATTTCTCCGGTGAATTTTCAAAGTATCACGTTGGTGACATCATCGACATAGTCGTATATCGAGACGGTACCACCATGGTGCTGAGCGATATCGAACTGAAATCGAAAGTGAATTAGAGGTGTTGAAGATGAAAAGATATTTGATCATTGCTTTATTGGCTGTGGGTTCGACGATTTTCGGAGTTAACTCCTTGTCTGCACAAACCAAGCAGCTTGATATGTTGCCTCTCGAAACATCAGTTCCCCAAACAACCACTGTGACTATGACGACATCATCTATAGGTAGTTACGTTTTCAGCGACTATGAAGATCTGCGCGATCAGCTTTATGACGATATATATGCCGATATTTACGCTGAACTGTACGCTGACTTAAGTCTTGGGAACATGGTTTCGCAAGCGCTTTATGACGAAATATACGCTGCCGTGGAGACGAAATTCGCTGAACTCTTGAGCGAAGCAGAGCTTGATTTGTTGGTAGACGACACGCAGACGAAAATCTATGAAGTTGCAGACTTGGTGAAGAATTCAGTCGTCGGGATATCCAGTTACCTTGATCTCGAAGGAAAATCTTTAGGATCGGGAGTCGTCTACAAACACGATACCATAAACGATATATATTATGTGATAACGAACCATCACGTAGTTGAGACAGGAAACAACTTTAAAGCGGTCTTTTTCGATGCATCAAATGTAGTGGCCACTTTGATTGGCTATGACAGCGACGTGGACATAGCTGTTCTGACTTTCAGCGGCGCAGACATTGATTATGACATTCAAGTGTCTCCGCTTGGCAATTCCGCTGACGAGATGCCTGGTACGATTGTGCTTGCGGCAGGGAATCCTCAAGGATATGATTTTTACGGATCAGTGACCATGGGCGTTCTTTCCGGTGTCGACCGCAAGGTAGACAGCACAGTCCAACGTTATTTGCAGCATGATGCTTCAATCAATTCCGGCAACAGCGGCGGCCCATTATATAATCTTGACGGTGAAGTAATAGGTATCAACGTCAGCAAGTTCGCTGCTACGGACATCGAGGGACTCGGCTTTGCAATACCCATTGATGTTGTGAAGACTGTAGTTGCGACAATCGAATCCGAAAATTAGAAAAAAGACCCTCATTTGAGGGTCTTTGTTTGTCTTGTATGAAGTTTATGCTCGGGTTACTTTACCGCTTTTCAAAGCTCTAGCAGAAACGTACACTCTTTTAACCTGACCGTTCTCGTCGACGATTCTCACTTTTTGCAGATTCGCCTTCCACAATTTCCTGGTCGCATGCATCGAATGGGAACGTTGATTGCCTGACATAAATTTCTTACCGGTTACTGCACATACTCTTGGCATGATATCACTCCGTTTCTGTTTGATTTCAGCATATAATATTTTAACATATATCTTTTAAAAAGCAAGAAATATTTACCGTTTTTTGTTGATTCGATAACCGATCAGGCCATGAGGATTATCTTGTTGCAATTTATATGTGGATGTGATAAAATGTTATTGCTTTTTTGGATTTTATCACAAAACGTCTGTTTAACGCGAAATATCGTAACATTATTATATTAAGTAACTACTATTCAGGAGGAATTTATGGACAAAGCCTTTATGGATGGCCATATGCTAAAACAACTCATAACAAATGGCAGTATCAAACTTAAGAACAATATGGACAGAATCAATCAATTGAATGTATTTCCGGTTCCCGATGGGGACACCGGTTCAAATATGTCGGCTACTATGGCTGCAGGGGCCAAAGCTCTGTCCACGCTTGACGAACCGTCGATAGGCAAGGCGGCAAAAGCTTTGGCTAGAGGCATGTTGATGGGTGCGAGAGGAAACTCGGGGGTCATCTTGTCACAGCTTTTCAGCGGCATGGCTGCCAGCCTGAAAGATCTTGATGCAGTCAACCCTGTAGATTTTTCCTTAGCTTTGCGCAAAGGAGTCGAACAAGCGTATGCTTCGGTCATCAATCCCGTCGAGGGAACAATGTTGACAGTGGCGCGTGAAGGAGCCGACAGAGCCCTGTCGGTGGCACGAGACGTCGATGGGTTCGAAGAACTGTTCGATTTGTATATTGAAGAACTCAACGCATCGCTCGAACGCACTCCCGACTTATTGCCAATATTGAAGGAAGTTGGAGTTATAGACTCTGGTGGAGCCGGATATATTGAAGTTGTGCTCGGAATGGCTGATGCCATCAAGGGAGTCGTTTATGAAGATGCTAAGGTCGCCGCAAAAGAGTCGACTTTCAAACCTGACATCAATCTGAACGAGATTCACGGGGGAAAAGATTTCGGTTATTGCACAGAGTTCATCATGCAGATCCAGAAGATGGATGAATTCAACCAGAAAGATTTTATCGATATGATCAGCGCTCTCGGTGATTCGTTGGTTGTCGTGCAAGACGAAAATATCCTCAAAGTCCATATTCACACAAAGACTCCGGGCGACGCTTTAAATCTAGCACAACACTTCGGTTTCTTCATCAATCTCAAGATTGAAAACATGATGTTGCAGCACACGGAAGTCATGTTACATCAACCTTCAGAAGAGGAAGAATACGGCGAATGCGGACATGATCATCATGCATCGATGGCTCCGAGGATCAAGAAGAAGTATGCTTTGGTCGCCGTAGTCAATGGTGACGGACTTAAAGATACTTTCATAGAAATGGGTTGCGACTATATCATCCCTGGTGGTCAGACGATGAATCCATCGATCGAGGACTTTGTCAAAGCTTGCCAAGAAATCAATGCGGAGAATATCTTGATCATCCCGAACAACAAGAATGTCCTTTTGTCGGCTCAAACCGCCGCCAAGATGATTGAAGGCAAACAAGTCTTTGTGCTAAACGCCAAGACGATCGCCCAAGGTTATGCCTCTTTGACTATGTTTGATGCGACCCAAGATATCGAGACCAACATCCGCGATATGGAAAGCCATATCAAGAACGTCAAGACTGGGGAAATAACTTACGCAATCCGCCAAACGATGAACAAAGGCAAGCAGATCGAAAAAGACGACTACATGGGCCTGTTTGACGATGAGATCAAGGCAAGTTCACCTTCACGTCTGGAAGTGGCGAAGGATCTCGTCAAGGAGATGCTTGATGACCGATCGGAGATCATTACGCTGATGGTTGGAAATAATGTTCCTGATTCCGAGGTCGACACGATCAAGGATATGATCGAAAACGACTATAGTGTCGAAATGGAGATCATCCACGGTGGACAGGATATATACTCATACATAATTTCAGTGGAATAAGGGGTATCCAATACCCCTTTTTTATTGTCAAAAAAACCTGATTTAACTAACTTTGCCAGATTGTTGAAGGAATATTCTTTGTAAAAGAAAAAAATGCTATAATATTAACAATTCTGTCCGGAGGTGATAGTTTGAGCGACCTGCTAGAAATCAAAGGTATCGGTAAATCAATGGAAGCCAAACTTTTTCATGAAGGCATTACATCGATTAGTGAGCTCGTCGAGACTTTTCCCTCCAGATATGAGTCCCGACGTATCCAGAAGTTGATCGAAGCCAAACTGCAAGAAGAAATCACGCTTTCGGGAATCGCAAAGTCCGAAGCAAGCGTCTATTACATTCGTCGCAAGCTCACGAAATTGACTTTTGAGTTTGGAATTGATTCAACAGTTTTCAAAGTATCCATTTTCAACAGAGAGTTCATGAAAGCTTCTATTTCTGTCGGCAAAGAACTTGTCATAACCGGCAAATTCATCAACGATTTCCGTAATTTCACCGCCAGCGATATTGTGACAAAACCAAAATATATCGAGGGAATAGTCCCTATATATCGAACGGATACGATGTCTTCAAAGCAGTTTCATAAACTGATCATGGCAGCTTTGCCGCTACACAAGAACAGACTATCTGAGAATCTTCCTTTGTTCTTGCTTGAAAGGCAAGAGCTTGTCAATCGCGTCGAACTATTCGATTTCGTACACCAGCCACATGATGAAAAAGAAGTTTTATCGGCGCAAAAAAGAGTCAAGTATGAAGAACTTCTTAATTTTGCTTTACGAATTGCGGCACTCAAGAAACTCAATAGCCGAATCGTAAAAAAGCAAAAAAACTATGATATCGGAAAAGTTCGAGCTTTCATTGATGGATTGCCTTTTGAATTGACCAAAGATCAAAAGGAAGCCACCAATGAGATCTTCCGTGACTTCAAGTCTAAAAATCCGATGAACAGGCTCTTGCAAGGAGATGTCGGCAGTGGTAAGACCATCTGTGCCGTGATTGCAGCGTTGGCGGTTGTGACTGCCGGTCAACAGGTAGCTTATATGGCCCCAACAGAAATCCTTGCCCACCAACATTTTCAGACTTTTTGCAAGTATTTAAGTCAAATAGGTGTTCAGATTGAATACTTGAGCGGCAGCGTGATTGAAAAAGCTCGTAAAGATATATACTCTAGACTTGAACAAGGAAACATCGATATCATTATCGGAACGCATGCTTTGATCCAGGAAGACCTCGCTTTCAGGGATTTGGGTTTTATCGTGATTGACGAGCAGCATCGTTTTGGCGTCAAGCAAAGGCAATTTCTCCGAAAGAAAGGCATAACTCCTGATGTTTTGTTCATGAGCGCCACACCGATACCGAGGACATTGGCAATCACGTTGTTCGGGGATCTAGACATCAGCTCGATCCATACGATACCTGC
>JAFGQT010000084.1 GCA_016935515.1 Bacilli bacterium | reverse complement strand
ATGGAGTATGTTTTAAGGTATGTTACGATTGGATTAACAATAATATTAATTGGATTTATCAGATTAGGTTATAAGAGTAAAAAAATTAGACAAGACAATCTAATAAAACAACCCTTCTTGTACTTTTGGGGAGGAATTCTCTCAGCTATTCTATTTGCATTAATTGTAGTTATAGGACCTTTATTGCCAACCACGAGTGATAGTGAGACAATTTTTGGAGTAGTAACCGTATTTACATCATTGATGATTTTTAGTATGATGTTCGTATGGTATTATGTAATCTGGGAAATCAAACTAAATAAGTCCACTTTTACATACAGAAATTTTTTTTGGGAAGTTGAATGAGTATAATTATTTAGAATGTACTGCTGTAACTAAATCGGCAAGAGTTGACATATATCATGGTAAGAAGTGCGTTATAAGAATATCAGCCTTATCATCTAACTGGTATGCTCTATTAAAGAAGTTAGAACCAAACATGGAAGTGTATCAAAAGAATATGAATAAGAAGTAAGGTAATAGTGGAGGGTTTGCATTTGCAAACCTTCCATGTATTCATTAAGAATCTGAAGCGTTAAACCTTATGGTAACTCTTTACAAATATAGGTAAACAAAAGAATCATTGATGATGTTAATGCAAACGTAAGTTTATCAGAATCAGCTTTTTATGAATACATCAATGCATTAAATAAACTTTATGCCATTGAAGATTTGCCAGCATGGAACCCGTCAATCCGATCTAAAACTTCCATTAGAAGTTCGAACAAAAGGATGTTTATTGATCCATCAATTGCTGTTGCAGCTTTGGGTTTGACACCGCTAATGTTATCTCAAGACTTTGTAACGTTTGGTTTTATATTTGAGAATTTATGTGTTAGAGATTTGAAAGTATATTCATCATCACTTGGTGGACGTATATCTTATTATAGAGATCGAATGAATCTTGAAGTCGATGCCGTATTGCACTTAGACAATGGAAGATTTGCTCTAATTGAATTCAAATTAGGGTCAAAACAAATCGAAGAAGCGGCAAAACATCTGTTAGAAGTTGTAAAGCTTATTCGTAAAGCAAATGAATCAAGAACATCACATAAATTAAAGGAACCTGATTTGCTGATGATCATAACCGGTGGAGAAATGGCATACACAAGAGAAGATGGTATAAAGATCATACCTATAGGTTGTTTAAAAGACTAATAATTATAGAGTTAACCCCATTCAGTAGATACGTTTTAAAATCAGAACAGAATCAATGACAAGGCCATTATCATCATTCCGAAAATCAGACCGCTGATTGACAAGTGATGTTTGCCGAATTTTTCCGCAGCCGGCAACAATTCATCCAATGAAATATAGACCATTATTCCCGCCACGGATGCGAACAGCAAGCCAAATGTCGTATCGGTGAATAAAGATCTGAAGAGAAGATAGCCTACTATTGCGCCCAAGGGTTCTGATAGACCGGACAGTAATGTGAAGCCTACAGCACGTTTCTTGGAATTAGATGCATGATAGATCGGGGCGGCAACAGCAATTCCTTCGGGAATGTTGTGAAGCGCGATTGCTATGGCAATGCTAATGCCAAGGGCTGGATCTTCAAGTGCGCCAACAAATGTCGCAAGGCCTTCTGGGAAATTATGGATCGCAATCGCGATCGCCGAGAAGATGCCCAACCGCATTAATTTTTCCTTTCTGTTCTTTTCGCTGTCGTCGTTGATGAATTCATGAGGGTTGGATTTTTCAGGGATTAAGCGGTCAATCAACGCAATCAAACCAACGCCAAAGAAAAAAGCTACTGTAGTCAGTATATAGGCGATTTTGGTTTCGTGTGTCTGACTCAGAGATTCAAAAGCTTTGGGAAAGATCTCTACGAATGAGACGTAGATCATGACTCCGGCACTAAGCCCCAAAGCAAAGGAGAGCAGCGTCTCCTGCTTGATCTTCTTGTTAAAAGCAAAGATGCAACCGATTCCGGTTGCCAATCCGGCGAATAACGTGATCAAGAAAGCGAATAATGGGTCCATATTCATCCTCCGCAGTAACTAGTTTCTTTTATTGCCTAATGTTAACACAAACATCTGTTTTCTTCAACAATATGCCTAATATGAGTCTCTGAAAGAGACATAATGTTGGGCGTGTTTTTTTTATAATTTGCGCTGAAAAAATTTTGGTTTCATGACTTTTTTATATCGAATAGTCGGTTGTTCACAGAAACCAAAAAGCCATTTCATTGTGCAATAATAACTTTATTTGATATAATCACAACGCAAGACAAAATTATGTCACATCAAGATTCTGACTTGATAGATGTCACATGAAAGAAAGACAATGAAAAAGATGAGAAAAGTAGCGCAATATCTATATATAATGTTAGGCTTCACAAGTTTGGGAGTCGGAAGCTTAGGCATCTTTATCCCTGTATTGCCAACGGTACCATTTTATCTTTTGACTGCTTATTTTTTCGCAAAAGGATCTGATCGTTTCCATAATTGGTTCATTAACACGAAGATATATGACAGATACTTGAAAGAGTTTATGGAGAACAAGTCGATGACAAAAAAGCAAAAATGGACTTTATTGTTGTTTGTAGACGTTGTCCTCGTTTTGACGATATTGCTCGTTAGAAATCCTGTTATTACAATCATTCTGATTACAATAGATGTTATCAAGTACATTTATTTTCTGACACAGGTGAAAACCGTCAAGTGATAGTGATTGAAGCTGTTGACGGAAAATGGATGTCTTGAGCGGTTCTTAATGATATAATAATAACAAATACGATCGTATTAATGGCAACTTCTGCCTTTGCAAAGACATCGCCTTGAATTAACTCTTTGTCAAAAACCGGATCAGAATCCTAAAATGAAGGTCGTGAGTTGGAAAATGGATATAAAAATCGCTTATATTGGTGGTGGCTCAAAAGAATGGGCCAGAGTTTTTATTAACGATTTGGCTTTAGCTTTGGACATATCCGGAGAAGTCTGGCTTTATGACATAGACAAAGAAGCGGCGATGCAAAATGAGTCTATTGGCAATAAGGTAAGAGACAATGAGAAAGCCATCAGCAAATGGAACTACAAGGTAGCTACCACGATTGAAGAAGCGTTGAATAATGCAGATTTTGTCGCAATATCAATTCTGCCAGGGTTGATGGAGGCCATGAAAGTCGATGTTCACTATCCGGAGAAATATGGCATCTATCAAAGCGTCGGAGACACCGTTGGTCCGGGCGGTGTGATTCGCAGTTTGAGGACTGTTCCGATGTTTGAGTTTTTTGCAAAAAAGATCAAAAATAATTGTCCCAATGCTTGGGTGATCAATTTTACTAATCCAATGTCTATCTGCGTCAAGACGCTATATGATGTGTTTCCAGAAATCAAAGCCTTCGGTTGTTGTCATGAAGTTTTCCATACCCAAAGCTTTCTTTGTGATGTTTTGCGTGAGCAAACGGGGATCATCGCTTCAAGAAGCGAGATATTTACCGAAGTTGCGGGCATAAACCACTTCACATGGATCAGCAGAGCAAATTACGGACGTATCAATATTATGGAATTGTTGCCAGGATTTCTGGATAAATACTATGACGAAGGATATGAAAGACACGGCAAGACAGATAGCTACAAGACAAACCCTTTTGCATCCGCTAATAGGATCAAGATGGACCTTTACAAAAGATATGGCATTCTTGCGGCTGCTGGAGACAGACATCTAGCAGAATTCATGAGCATAAATGATTATCTTTTTTCAGAAAATGTTGCGAGCAGTTGGAAATTTGCTTTGACCAAAGTTGATTATAGACTTGAACAAAGAAATCGCCGAATCTCAGAAACAAAAGTTATGGCAGCTGGAGAAATTCCAATTAGAATCAGTAAGTCAAGCGAAGAAGCTGTAGACTTGATCAGGGCTATCTTGGGGAAAACAACTAAACTATCAAACGTCAACATCATCAATAAAGGACAGATGCCGGGTATAAATCACGGATGCATTGTTGAAACAAACGCTGTATTCTCAAATGATCGTGTTGTACCGGTCCTGTCGGAAAGACTACCGAAAGCTGTGCTTGAGCTCTTAAAAAACCATATTGACAATATTGAGATGCTCTATAAAGGGATAAAGAACAGGAATTTTGAAACAATATTTACCGCTTTTAAGAAGCAACCGCTCTGTGACAACTTAAGTGATTCACAGAAGATTGATCTGTTTATCGAAATGGTTGAAGGAACAAAAGAATATCTTGAAAACGACTATGACTTTCAACAACTTAGTCTTTTGAAGGCGGGAATTTGACCAATAATATGATTTCTTATACGGAGGGAAAAATGAGATTAGCCATATATGGCGCTGGAGCAATGGGAACCGTACTTGGGGCCTACCTTGCCAAAGCGGGTATCGAAATCGATCTAATTACACGCAACACAGAACACATCGCTGCTCTAAAAAAAGATGGAGCCCATATCATTGGCAAAGTTGACTTCTGGCAGGAAGTCAACGCTTTGCTACCGGAGGAAATGGAAGGAAAATACGACATTATATTCCTTATCACCAAACAACTTGACAATCGCTCAATTGTCAAAGGATTGAAAGAGCATCTTCAAGATGATGGTGTGATTTGCACAATGCAAAACGGATTGCCGGAACTCTCAGTTTCGGAAATCGTCGGTGAAGAGCGGACCGCAGGCTGTGCGATGGCGTGGGGAGCGACCATGCATGGGCATGGCGTATCAGAGTTGACAACCGAACCAGCTAGAGAAACCTTGACTTTCAGTCTAGGCTCATTTGGCAATATCAAGCAAGACAAAATCTCTACTATCAGAGACCTTCTATCAATTATGGGCAATGTGACTGTCGAGCCTAATTTCATTGGCGCAAGATGGGCAAAATTGCTGGTTAACAGTGCTTTCAGCGGCCTTTCGGCAATTCTGGGAGAGACTTTTGGCGCTATAGCCAAGAATCGAAAATCGAGATTAATTGCCCAGAAGATCATGAAAGAATGCATCGATGTTGCCAAAGTTGCAAATATCAAGATCGAGCCTATTCAAGGCAAAGATGTGGTCAAACTTCTTGATTACAAAAGTCGAGTGAAGCAACAACTGAGTTTCATGATTATCCCGATTGCAATGAAGAAACACAAAGATTTGAAGTCAAGCATGCTACAAGATCTACTTAAAGGAAAGAAGTGCGAGATTGAAGCAATCAACGGTGTAGTCAGCGCCTATGGTAGAAGACATAGTTGGCCGACGCCCTTCAACGATCGAATCGTTGAAGTTGTACGCGAGATTGAATCGGGAGAAAGAAAGCCATCGTGGAAAAATCTTGAGCGATTTGATGAGTTCGTTTCCAAAAAGAATCTAAGTTGACAAAATAAGTTTCAGTACATGAGACGGTTCATTGGATCGTCTTTTTTTTCTCTGTAATCAGAGTGTTTTGTATCATTAGGCTGATGCAAATCAATCTTTTCTGTGGTATCATTATAAGTGAACTCAGTTGATTTCAGAAACATCTGAAATCGTAAACGCATTTTTCACATACACCCAAGTTGTACTTTTCTTGACCTACAACATCATCTGCTTGTGTGATGAAAAGGGTGATGAATTTGAAATTCAGATTGTTCACCAGACAAGGATATTCACTCAAAGCGTTGCTCTGTCTTGGAATTACAGTTTTTTTCTTTTTGGTGTTCTTTGGGGTTGAAACGTTTTTTCCGCCAGATGGCTGTGAGACAATATTCAGTTGTCCTACCCTGACAATTCCGATGTTTTTTGCGTGGCTGAGCAGCCTTGTCACTTGCATGATAGTAATCATGGGTATCATCAAGCATCGAGTGTTGAGTGTCCTGACGTTTGGCATTTTGGTGATCCAAGGATTCATCACAGTTATGGGTATTGCAGTACTATGGCCTGCGCCATAAAAAAAATTGCTGAAAGGAAAACAAAATGAACAAACAATTGCTAGTACCGCCTTATAGAATAAAAATGGTCGAGCCGATCCGGCTGATAGACAGAGAAGAACGAATCAAGCGCTTAGAAGAGGCGGGATACAATCCTTTTAAACTTAAGAGCGAGGATGTCTTCATTGATCTGTTGACAGATTCTGGTACAGGTGCAATGAGTCATTACCAATGGGGAGCATTGATGCAGGGCGATGAAGCATATGCCGGTTCCAGGAGTTTTTTCCGTTTGGAAAAGACTGTCAAAGAGATTACCGGATATAATTACGTCATGCCCGCTCACCAAGGACGGGGAGCGGAACAAGTCGTGATTCCAGAACTTGTCAAACATCCTGGCATGGTCTTCATCAGCAACATCCATTTTGATACGACAAGGGCACACGTGGAAATTGCTGGTGCCAGGGCGGTTGATACAGTAATCAAGGAATGCTACGATTTGGATACTTATCATCCATTCAAAGGAAACTTTGACCTTGAGCTGTTGGAAAACAAGATAAAAGAATTTAAACCCGACAACGTCGCTGCGATAACTATGACTTTGACCAACAATTCAGCTGGCGGTCAGCCTGTAAGTTTGGAAAACATGCGGGCGGTACGCAAGATTGCAAATCATTATGGAATCACAGTTATGATTGACGGCGCAAGATATGCCGAGAACGCATATTTCATCAAGCAAAGAGAAAAAGGTTATCAAGACGTTCCGATTCGTCAAATCGCGCGGGAGCAGTTCGATCAAGCCGATATATTCCTGATGAGTGCAAAAAAAGACGGGCTTGTCAACATCGGCGGTTTGATTGTCATCAAATCCGATGAAGAACTTTTCCAACGTTGCCAGATACGCATAGTTCCGATGGAGGGATTCCCTACTTACGGCGGCTTGGCAGGAAGAGATATGGAAGCTTTGGCTGTTGGTTTGGAAGAAGCATTGGAAGAAGATTATCTGGAATACAGGATTAATGAAGTTAAATATCTAGGTGATAAATTGCGAGAAGCGGGTATCCCGGTCCAATATCCGATCGGGGGACATGCAGTGTTTGTTGATTGCGGTGCAATGTGTCCGCATATTCCCTTCGACAAGTTTCCGGCGCAAGCAGTAGTGAATCAACTCTATATTGAAAGCGGAGTAAGAGCTGTTGAAATCGGATCTTTACTACTTGGAAGAGATCCTGACACCAAAAAAAATCTCAAAGCTGACAAAGAGTTCATGCGATTGACGATCCCAAGACGCACTTACACACTGCAACATCTGGATTATGTCGCTTCAGCTATCAAGCAAGTCTATTCTATAAGAGACAAAATCTGTGGGCTCAGTTTTGCGTATGAGCCGCCGATTCTCAGGCATTTCAACGCAAAATTCATCCCGGATAGGCAAGGAGAACATGATTGTAATGAATAATCTGCAGGTTACTTCTGAAATTGGCGAACTGAAAAAAGTTTTGCTTCACAGGCCGGGCAAGGAGCTTGAGAATCTGACACCGAAATGGCTCGAACAACTTTTGTTTGACGACATTCCTTGGTTGGATCTTGCGGTGAAAGAACATGACAACTTTGCGAATGTGTTCCGTAAGAATGGCGTAGAGGTCCTTTATTTGTCAGACTTGGTAAGCGAGACACTAGATGCCGATATTTCCGTAAAGGAGCAGTTCATCAAGCAATATATCGAGGAAGCCAACGTCACGAGCGACACCCTGAAGCATGTCATCAGTTCACATTTGCACTCTATCAAAAAAACAAAGAGCATGGTTGAAATCACCATGGCGGGAATCCGCAAATCGGAATTGCCAAATTTTGTTAAGAGGACGCTTTCCGACTATATCCGCGATTATCCTTTCGTAACCGATCCAATGCCAAATCTATACTTCACTAGAGATCCCTTTTCGATCATCGAATCAGGTGTTGCCATCAGCAAGATGTACACTTCAACCCGAAGCCGAGAGACAATTTACGGAGAATACATATTCCGTTACCATCCGGTTTATGGACATGGACATACTCCTTTCTATTATCAGCGTGATAACCTTTCAACCATCGAGGGTGGCGATATTCTTGTGTTGAATCAGAACACGTTGGCAGTTGGCGTCAGTCAAAGAACCCATCCGGCGGCGATTGAAAAACTAGCAAAGAATATTTTTTACAACAATCCGACCAACTTCAATACTATCATAGCTTTCGATATTCCCAAGAGTCGGGCGTTCATGCACCTCGATACCGTATTTACCCAAGTTGACGTCGACAAATTCCTGGTTCATCATGACATCAAAAAAGAAGTCAAGGCATATGAGTTGACTAGAAATTTTAAACAAGAGGGGAAATTGACAGTTATACCTATTGAACAGAAATTAGACTCAATCCTCGAAAAATATCTTGGAAGGCCAGTTACATTGATCCCTTGCGGTGGTGAAGATGTCGTTGCTTCGGATCGCGAACAATGGAACGACGGCGCAAACACTGTCGTTCTGAGACCGGGAGAGGTAATCGTTTACGAAAGGAATCATATCACCAATGAAGTCCTTCGACAACACGGAGTCAAGGTACACTTAATTGCTTCAAGCGAATTGTCTAGGGGCAGAGGCGGTCCAAGATGTATGAGTATGCCACTATTCAGGGAAAATATATAATCTGACAAACAAGTCCGGATTCCGGACTTTTTTGTAATTATGTTATTGACATATGTCAGAAAAGAGTTATAATATAGGTGAATAAATGACATATGTCAATAATAAGGAGGTGAACCAAATGCCAGGAGGAGATAGAACTGGTCCATTGGGAAGAGGAAGCATGACTGGAAGAGGCATGGGATATTGTGCTACTTCAGGTCGAACTTTCGGTAATGCCAGATATGGCGGAAGAGCCGGACGCGGATATGGTCTTGGGTTTCCTAGCCGCTTTTACGCGTATCCTGCAGCGACTGATCCTGTGGCTACGAAGGCCGATCTTGAGGCTGAAAAAGCCGATTTACAAGCACGACTCAACGAAATTGAAAACTTGATTAAGAAAGCATAGAGGACGAAATCATGATTATCGCATTACCATCAGATGAAAAGCATCAAAGCGCTCCAATCAATGGACAATTCGGCAGAGCAAGATATTTCTGCCTATTCGATTCAGGAAATAATTCGTACCGCTTTATCGACAATCCGGCAATCAACGCTCCTGGTGGAGCTGGAGTCAGATCAAGCAGTGAACTGGTAAATCTTGGCGTTGATTCTGTCGTTGCGTTTCGCGTCGGCGACAATGCACTTCGAGTTCTCGAGCGAAACAACATTTCAATCTATAGCCCTATCAGAGGATCGATAGAAGACAATGTGTCAGCTTTGGTCAGCGGCAGACTGAATTTGTTGTTTGATAACAAATAGATCATGCAGATTGCTGTACTTAGCGGTAAAGGGGGAACAGGAAAAACGTTTGTTTCGGTAAATCTCGCCGCGGCGATTGAGGGTGCAATATACGTCGACGCCGATGTGGAAGAACCAAACGGTTTCCTGTTTTTTCGTCCCGAAGAAACCCGCGAAATAACTGTAAACAGAAAAGTTCCGGTCATTAATTCTGACAAATGCGATCTGTGTCAGGAGTGTATGCGTTTTTGTCGTTACAACGCAATTGCACTTATAGGCGAGAAAATGGAAGTTTTTCCTGAACTGTGCCATTCTTGCGGTGGTTGTAGTATTGTATGCCCGAAACAAGCGATACATGAAATTGACCATCCACTTGGATCGAT
>JAFGQT010000083.1 GCA_016935515.1 Bacilli bacterium | reverse complement strand
GATTTAAACATTATATCAAAAAAACCATACTGGAATCTCTCCAATATGGCTCTTTTTATTTTCTGTCTGTTTTAATCGAACGCTTTCGATTTGCGCCTTTCTTATTGGACGACCAAGAGTTAAAACCGTTGGTCGTTTTATTTATGAAAAACGTCATTGCCATAGGCGTCATAGGCGACTATGCAAGGAAAATCTTTGACTTCCAAACGATGAATTGCCTCGCTTTGTAATTCCGGGTAGGCGATTACTTCTGATTTGAGGACAGACTTGGCCAATAAGGCGCCGATGCCGCCAATCGCCACAAGGTATACCGATTGAGTTTGTTTGAGAATGTCTTTGAAGTTCTCGGATCGATCTCCCTTGCCAATCATGATTTTTAATCCTCTGGGCATCAGTTCAACGCTGAAAGGATCCATGCGGTAACTGGAAGTCGGTCCGCAAGAACCGATCGGATATCCGGGTTTTGCGGGCGTTGGGCCTACATAATAGACAACTTGGCCATCGAACTCGAATGGTGATTCTTGCTTGGACTTCAAGTAGTCGAGTATTTTTTTATGAGCTGCATCCCTAGCTGTGTAGATGATACCAGAAAGAAGAACTTCATCGCCTGATTTTAGAGACAAGCGGTCGCTTTTTGAAATCGGCGTAGTCAACTTAATCATTATGTTCACCCTTTAGTGTGACGTGCGTCTTTCTGGCCGCATGGCACTGAATATTGCAGGCGACAGGCAAAGAAGCGATATGGCATGGATATGAGTTGACTTTAACTGCCAAACAAGTTGTCTTACCGCCCAAGGCCATAGGACCGATGTCAAGATTATTGACGGCTTCGAGAAGCTCGCTCTCAAGTTCTCTGTCAACAGGATCTTCAGCTTGGTCTTCCAAAGGCCTGAATAAAGCTTCTTTGGCGATCAAGGCGCTTTTTTCGAAATTTCCGCCGATGCCGACTCCGATGATGATTGGTGGACATGGTTTACCGCCTGCCAATCTGACTGTTTCCAAAACGAAATCAACGACGCCTTGCTTGCCAGCCCCAGGAGTAAGCATCGCTAAGCGGCTCATGTTCTCGCTTCCAGCACCTTTTGGCGCAAAGTGCAAAGTCAATTGATCCCCGACTACGAGTTTCATATGGATTATTGGGGGGGTATTATCAAGCGTATTTTTTCTTTTTAGAGGATGGTCAACCACCGATTTGCGAAGATAACCCTCAATATAGGCTTGTCTTATACCTTCGGTAAGAGCTGCCTCAAGATCATATTCAAAACTCAGTTCATAACCGATCTCAACCAAGAAGACTGCGATTCCGGTATCCTGACAAATCGGCAGATGTTCGTTTCTTGCGATGTCTTGATTTGAAATGATGTTTTCGAGTACGTTTATCGGCAATCTATCGGTTTCTTTTTTTAATGCAGCCTTAAGTTTTTTGACGACGCTCTGATCGAGATTGATGTTGGCGTCGATCGCCATATCTTTGACTGCCTGAATCAGTTTGTCTTTGGGAATGGTCAGCACAAAATCACCTCAACGGCTATTATAACATTGCGCTGCGATAATGTCATTATCAACCAGGCAAAAAACAGCTCGTTGTTTACTTTGGTTTTGTTTTCAGTTATAATTTTTAAAGGTGGTGATTGCATGTATAAGATAAAACTGGTTACCGACAGCACTAGCGATTTATCGCAGGAGTTGATCAAGAAACACGATATCGCGGTAGTTCCTTTGTATGTCAACTTCAAGGAGCAATCGTTTCGTGACAATGAAGACATCACGACGGAAAAAATGTATGAAATGATCACGAAACTCGGGTATCTTCCCAAAACCTCCGCGACCTCTCCCGGGGCTTTCGAAGAGGTTTTCCAGAAGTATCTCGCTGAAGGCTACGAGATAATCTATACCGGCATCGGGAACAACTTTTCCGCAACGCTGAAAAGTGCATATGCCGCAAAACAGACGCTAAATTCCGACAAGATCTATCTGATTGACTCAGCGAATCTGTCATCGGGTTCGGGATTGTTGTTGTTGAAAGCTGCGAAATTCAGAAGCGAAGGAATGAAAGCTTCAGATATAGCCGCAAAGCTTGAAGAATTGGTCCCCAAAGTCAGGAGTCAGTTTGTGATCGACACTTTGGAATATCTTTATAAAGGTGGCAGACTGAATGCCTTGTCGACATTCATGGGAACTATGTTGAAGATCAAGCCGATAATCAAGGTTCGCGACGGTATCATGGTTGTTGGTAAAAAAGGTCGAGGAAACATCCGAAACGGAATAAAACTGCTATTGCAGGAAGTCATCGAGTTGAAAGACCAGATCGATCCGGATTTCATGATGATCACTCATTCACTCGCAGACGAAAGCGCCAGATTCATTGAATCTGAACTTGATGGTAAGATATCCGTAGAAAACATGTATGAAACGAATGCCGGATGCGTAATATCCAGTCATTGTGGCAGGGGCACTATCGGAATTCTTTATGTACTGAAATAAACCACGAAGGAACTTGATTATATTGAGTTCCTTTTTTAGTTGACAAGGCAACTAAATTTTGATATATTGTATCTAGTTTAGTGAAAGCAGAGATTTGTCTATGATGGAATATTATGATCACCTTATCAATCGTTATCGGCACCGGTTTTTGGAAACAAGGTTGGTTGATTTGGATTTGAAAAATCCGGACGCCTTTTTTCTTGCCCGGATCAGTAAAACAGGAAAAGTGAAATTGGCACACATGATCGCCGACGTTCCCTTCCATAAGTCCCATGTTACTCGAGCCGTCATGCGGCTTGAGGAATTGGGACATGTTAAGAGAACTCCGGATCCAGAAGATTTGCGGGGTTATGTCGTCGAGATAACTGAATCTGGCATGGGGATCGCCAAAAAAGTGTTGACTGTCATCAAGGAATGGGATGATTTGATGCTTAAAGCCCTGACCAAGGATGAACGACAGACTATGGATCAACTTAACCGGAAAATCTGTAAGTATTTGAGTGAATATTTTGAGGAGGATCTGCCCGATGGGAAAAATGCTTAAATACCTCAAGCCATATTGGTTGATGGTCATTGTCATTTTTGTGCTTGTCAGTATGGCTGCGATCGGGCAACTTCTGTTGCCAGATTACATGAGCAGGATGATTGGCGAAGGCATAACGCCGGTATTTGAGGTGTTTGATTCGGCCTCGGGAGAATTCGTGTCGACCGATTACTGCGACATAGAACTTGGAGATGACGTGTGCCGTGTTGTCGGTCAAGAGAGCGATTTAGACGTAATCGTGAAATATGGCGGGATGATGCTTGTGGTGACTTTAATTTCTTCGGCTGCTTGGATAGGCTTGATGTATTTTTCCAGCAACGTATCTGCCAAGGTCGGTCGCGATATCAGGAGCGATCTATACAAGAAAATCAATGCCTTTTCCTTGGTCGAATCAGAGAAATTCGGAACTTCAACATTGATAACACGATCGACAAATGACGTGATGCAAATACAAAATTATCTAATCATGCTTCTTAGGATGGTTCTACGGGTACCGATTGTTTTTATCGGTGCACTGATTTTGAGTTGGCAAAAAAGTCCAGAGCTGACGAGTGTGCTTTTCTGGGGGATTCCGTTGTTGACCGCATTGATCGTGATCGTATTTATAATCGTATTGCCTCTTTTCAAAGCTTTGCAGAAAAAGGTGGACAAGATCACTCAAGTTACTAGGGAAAGCATCAATGGCGTCAGGGTCATTCGCGCTTTCAACAAGGGCCACAAGGAAGTCGAACGCTTCAAAAGTGCAAATGAAGATCTTACAGGCACCGTTTTAAGTGCTGGCAAGGTGCTCTCGGTCATGAATCCGGCAGTCAACCTCATCTTCAATTTTGTGATTCTCGGAGTCATTTATGCGGCATTCACGATGATCACGGGCGGTATCCAAGGCAGCTATCAAGGTTTGGCCGATGTATCGGCTGTCATGCAGTATTCATTCCAAATCTTGTTTAGCTTATTGATGATCACTTTCACGTTCATCATGTATCCTCGGGCACAAGTTTCAAGTAAACGTGTGCTGGAAGTTCTTGAACAAGAAATAACCATCGTGGATGATGGCGATGCGAAGTATGACGATCACGCTTTTGAAGGCGAAATCAAGTTTTCTGATGTTTGTTTTAAATTTGCCGACGCAGAACAAAACGTGTTGGAAAATATTTCCTTCAGCGCTAGACCAGGAGAAGTTCTCGCCATCATTGGCTCAACAGGATCAGGAAAAACGACGTTGATCAATTTATTGCCGAGGTTCTATGATGTTTCCTGCGGATCGATCAAAATCGATGATATCGACATCAGAAACATAAAAATGCAAAAACTGCGATCGCTGATCGGATTCGTTCCTCAGACCGCTACTTTGTTTTCCGGAACGATTCAGGACAATATAACGTATGGAAAACCGGACGCAAGCACGGAAGAAATCGAGGCTGCAGCTAGGATCGCCCAAGCGTCCGAGTTCATTGAATCTTTGGACGATGGTTTCAATGCGAGAGTCGACCAAGGTGCAGTTAATTTCTCAGGCGGACAAAAACAAAGACTTTCGATTGCGAGAGCAGTGATCCGGAAACCGTTGATTTATGTGTTTGACGACAGTTTTTCAGCACTTGATTTCAAGACCGATGCAGCACTGCGAAGCGCACTGCGTCAAGAAACGACTGCATCGACAGTTTTGATTGTCGCGCAAAGGATAGGCACAATCATGGATGCGGACAAGATAATTGTTTTGCAAGAAGGAAGAATAGTCGGTCAAGGCAAACATAAAGAATTGCTTGATAGTTGTGAAGTCTATCGCGAAATTGCCTTCAGCCAGTTGACGGAGGCTGAATTAGCATGAATAAGAACGCGACGAATCCGCAAACCAAAAACAAGAATGTTCCCAGACCTGGAGGCAGGTCAGGCGGGGGTCCCGGTCAAGGCATGCCACTGGGCCGGCCGGCAGAAAAAGCCAAAGATTTTAAAGGCACGATCAAGCGGTTGATGAAGTTTCTCAAGCCGCAAATAGTCTTGCTGACGATCATGGTCATCCTGACAGTCGTCATGACCTTGTTGGGTGTCATTGCGCCTAATTACACCAGAGAGATTCTGAACACGATGCAAGGATTGCTCGACGGCACAGTCGGCAATGAAGGACTGATTGTGATCAGAAATCTGTTTATCACAATCATTGTGATCTATATCGTCAATTTTGTCATGGAGCTCATCGCACATCTTGTCGGCAATCAAGTCAGCGCGACAACCGGAAAGACGTTCAGAAATGTGCTGCGCGAGAAATTGGAACGTTTGCCGATCAGCTATTTCGACCGAAGCCAGACCGGCAATGTTCTCTCGATCTTCTCAAACGACGTCGAAGCGGTAACCAACGTCATCCAACAAAGCATGATCCAGATTATCCAATCATTTTTGATGATAGTCGGCGTCTTGGTGATGATGTTCATCATTTCCTGGCAATTGACGATCATTTCGATGATCATCCTTCCACTATACATCTTGACAACATCAACGATTGCCAAAAGGTCGCAATCACGCTTCATTCGGCAACAGAGGGAACTCGGCAATATCAACGGTTACATCGAAGAGATGTATACCGGACAAAAGATAGTCAAACTTTTCGGTAAAGAGTTGGACTCTTACAATAAATTCGCAAAAATCAATGACCAGTTGTCTGTCGAAATGAAAAGTGCGCAGTTTCTCAGCGGACTGATACGCCCGATCATGGAGTTTATCAGCAATCTCGGCTACGTCGCAATCGTCATCGTCGGTGCGATCCTTGCAGGAGCTGCTATGCCTTTATTGATTGGCGACATCACGATTTTTGTAACTTACCATCGACGTTTCATGAATCCCATTCTTAACTTGGCGAATTTAATCAACATGTTGCAATCGGCTGTAGCCGGTGCGGAAAGGATTTTCGATCTGCTTGACGCTGAAGAAGAAGTTCTGGAACAAAAACTCAAAGAGTTTGCCCCAGAAACATTCTCCGGCAAAGTTGAATTCAACGATGTTGATTTCTCATATTTGCCAGAGCAGAGCTTGATCAAAAACCTGAATCTAGAAGTGGAACCTGGCAAACAGATCGCAATTGTTGGCCCAACCGGTGCGGGTAAGACGACCTTAGTCAATCTGCTCATGCGTTTTTATGAGATCGACAAGGGAAAGATAACGATTGACGGTATCCAAACTACCGATGTGACCAGATCTGAATTGCGTTCGTTGTTCGGGATGGTTCTCCAAGACACATGGCTTTTCGCCGGAACAATTCGGGAGAATGTCGCCTATGGCAAAGACGATGCAACACTGGAAGAAGTCATTGAAGCCTGCAAACAAGCTCATGTACACCATTTCATCGAAACTCTGCCACATGGATATGAGACTATACTGAATGAAGATGCGTCCAACATCAGCCAAGGACAGAAACAATTGTTGACGATCGCGAGAGCGATCCTCTTCAATCCAAGGATCCTTATCCTTGACGAAGCTACTTCATCGGTTGATACGAGAACCGAATCTTACATCCAAAATGCCATGAATTATATGATCCAGGGCAAGACAAGTTTTGTCATCGCTCATAGGCTTTCAACGATCAAGCGTGCTTCGACAATATTGGTGATGCAACACGGTGAAATCGTTGAACAAGGCAATCATGAAGAACTGCTTGCTCGCAAAGGAGCTTATTACGAGTTGTATCAAAGCCAGTTCGTTCAACCAATGATCTAAGAGGATGCAAATCCTCTTTTTTCTTTTATTTTGTGCCATTTCGTCGTATAATATGAGTTAATCTAAATGGATGTGATACAGATGAATCTTGACATTGTTTTTTTTGAACCCTTGCTTGTCGAACGCCTTTGGGGCGGCGACTATTTGAAAGTTCTATACTCCAAGCCTGAGATCAAGGAACCGATTGGCGAAGCTTGGCTTGTTTCAGGCCTTGGGGGGAAAAGCTCCGATGTATCGGACATGTTTGCACGGTTAGGTACTTTGGACGTGTTTTACGAGGATCATCGACATGACCTGTTTGGTGATCTTGATGCCAAGGAATTGCCAATCTTGATCAAGATGATCGACGCCAAGACAAAGTTGAGCGTTCAAGTTCATCCAGCTGACGATTATGCAAGTAAACACGAAAATGCTTCTGGAAAAACCGAGTGTTGGTATGTTCTTGATGCGGCAGATGATAGTTTTTTAATTGTCGGACATACGGCTAAAACAAAAGCTGAACTTGAAAAGAAGATCCGCGCTGGACAATATGATGATTTATTGAAAAAAGTCAAAATCAAAGCTGACGATTTTATCTACATCCCTTCAGGCATGTTGCACGCCATCGGTGATGGCGTAAGGCTGGTGGAAGTCCAACAACCTTCTGATATAACTTACAGAGTCTACGATTACGACCGCAAAGACACTAAAGGTAACTTGCGCGAACTGCACTTGGAAAAGGCTTTGGAAGTTATAGAGACTCCTGCTCCGGAAGTAAAGATAACCAATTATTCCGATTCCCAGGGCAAGGTGAATTTGGTCGATTCTGAATACTTCATAGTGGACAAGGTAACGATAAGTTCAAAGATGTCAATAGAAAAACCCAAAGCAGCACCCATCTTTTTCGTAGTGTTAAAGGGGGAAGGTTCGGTCAAATCGACACCGATTAAGACCGGCTCTGCTTTCATGGTAAGCAAAGATGCAGAAAACGTGATGGTTGAAGGTAACATTGAATTGCTTGAGATTACTTTGCCGATGAAACGAGGAAAGAAATGAAAATAGGATTAGTTTCTTTAGGTTGTGCCAAAAACCTGGTTGACTCCGAGTTTATTCTCGGGGTTTTAAAAAGTGCCGGTGCTGAGATAGTGAATGATCCCGAAACCGCCGATGCGATCATCGTCAACACTTGTGGATTCATAGAATCCGCCAAAGAAGAAACGATTGACACAATCAGGGAAATGGCTGAATACGGGAAAAAATTGATTGTTTGTGGATGTTATGCGGAGCGCTATGAAAAACAATTAAAAGCTGAAATGCCATTTATTGACAGGATCATTACGTTGAGTGAATATCCAAAGATACACCTGATATTCAACGAGATATTTGCAAATACATCCTTAAGTTTTCATCCGCTTCGTTATGAGAACCGAGTGTTGACTAGTTCGCATCACGCCGCATACGTGAAAATCAGCGAAGGGTGCGACAACTTGTGTACTTTCTGTGCCATTCCGATGATTCGTGGAAAATTCCATTCACGTGATTACGCTGAAATTATTGCCGAGTGCAATGCTTTGGTGAAATCGGGGATTAAGGAAATAAGTCTTATAGGACAAGATACCACAAGATACGGCCAAGATCTAGAGACTAAACATGACCTTACCGATTTATTGCAGGACATTTCCAAAATAGAAGGGCTTTTCCTCGTAAGAGTTCTCTATCTTTATCCACATGACATAACCGATAAACTGATCGATGAAATTGCGAGTAACCCTAAGGTGGCCAAGTATTTCGATGTTCCCATTCAACATTTTTCTGATCGAATGTTGAGGCGGATGAACCGAAGGGGAAAGCGATCCGATATTGAAGAACTTTTCAAGAAAATCCGCGAACGCGTTCCTGAAGCCATCATTAGAACGACGCTGATAGTCGGATTCCCAGGTGAGACTGAGGCTGAATTCACGGAGATGCTAGATTTTGTTCGCCTGTTTGGGTTCGACAGATTGGGAGTGTTCACGTATTCCCGCGAAGAAGATACCCCGGCATACAAGCTTGATGGGCAATTGCCCGAAGCTATCAAGCAAGATCGCTTTGAGCGCTTGATGAAGGTACAAAAACCGATTGCAAGACGAAAAAACAAGTCTCAGATTGGTAAGCTGCATGCGACATTGGTTGAATCATATGATCCAGAAACCAATTTTTATTATGGAAGGTCATATGCATTCGCCCCTGACGATATCGACGGATATATCGTTTTTCAGTCACAAAAGGAAATTGCAGTTGGCGATATTGTGAATGTCATGATCAAAGAAGCGATCATGTATGACCTTATCGGCGATGCAGTTGTATGAGGTGATGGTATGTTGTACTTGATTTTGATGTTGAAGGGATTTTTAATTGGACTTGCATTCATCATTCCCGGTGTCAGCGGTGGAACTGTAGCGGTGTATCTGGGCATCTATGACAAGTTGGTTCACGCGATCGGGAATATATTCAAAGAATTCAAGCAAAGTCTATTGTTCTTGGCACCGATATTTGCCGGGATTGCGATATCCGTAGTTGCCTTGGCTAAATTGATTGGAATTTTATTGGACTGGAATTCTTTCGTTACTTTGATGTTGTTCATCGGATTGATCATCGGCGGTATTCCCAGCTTAGTCAAAAAGACTGGGAAGCCAATCGGCTGGAAAGAATATGTTGCCTTTTCTTTAAGCTTTGTCTTGGTTTTGGTCATTTTGATTGGCGAAAGAAGCAGGGCAGGAAGTGGGATAGCCTCATTCGACGTCCATTGGACAGATTTTCTGATCATTTTCTTTCTTGGTGTCATCGCATCGATGACGATGATCGTACCAGGAATCTCGGGATCAGCGTTGTTGATGGCGTTAGGTTTTTACACCGCAATCGTCACGAATGTCATCGGAAACATCTTGGATTTTTCCGTGATTGGCTACAATATCTTCGTCTTGGTACCATTTGCCTTGGGAGTAGGAGTCGGTATCATCCTTTTCAGCAGGGTGATCGAGATGTTCCTATCGAGATATCCTAAAACTACATATGCTTCAATTGTCGGTTTTGTGATCGCGTCTGTTATCGTGATTTTCATGGAGATTCGCGATCCAGCATCCGCAGCATTGTTTAGCGATCAAGCCCCGATCTATGAAGACGTGTTCACTTATTTGGGGAACAATCTACTGTATGTGTTTTTGGGGTTGTTGTTGGCCGTTATTGGTGGGTACGCGACTTACAGACTTACTTTGCTTGAACTAAAGCTAGATACCTTAAATCAAATTGAAGGGGATAAGACCAAAGATGATTGACATCAAGGAATTGAAATATCTCGAAGACTATATCATCAAGACACGAAGAGAAATTCACAAACATCCGGAAGTGGGGTTTGACCTTCCCAAAACTCATGATTTTGTGGAAAACGAACTTGTTAAATTGGGAATCGAAGTTCATCCGCACATTGGCAAAAACTCAATTGTCGGCATAATTTCAAACAATGGTAAGTCCGTAATCGGTTTGCGAGCCGACATGGACGCTTTGCCACTTGAAGAACTCAACGATGATTTCGAATATCGGTCCCTCAATCCCGGAATGATGCACGCCTGTGGACATGACGCGCATACAGCAATGCTTCTTGGAGCAGCTAGATTTCTTGTCGAGCATAAATCCAAATGGAAGGGCACGGTCAAGCTGATATTCCAAGAAGCTGAGGAAGGCCCGAATCCCGGTGGTGCAAAAGCCATTGTCGAATCTGGCATTTTGGATGATGTCGACAGCTTCTTCGCTTTGCATGTGTCTCCTGAGTTTCAAGTTGGCACATTCGCGATGAAATCTGGGCCTGCCTTTGCGGCAGTCGCAACGCTGAAGATCAAGATCATCGGCAAAGGGTCGCACGCAGCTTATCCGCACCTCGGAATCGATCCTATCTTGATTCAATCCGAAGTAATACAAAAGATCCAAACGATCGTATCACGTAAGTTAAATCCGCTTGATCCGGCTGTCATCAGCATCACTCAAGTCCACGGGGGAACCACTCACAACATCATCCCCGAAAGCGTCTATCTTGAAGGTACTGTAAGAACGTTCAAGAAGGAAGTCCAGCAACTGATCAAGGATGAGATAACGAAGATACTTGTTTCTGCCGACCAGGTGCATGGATCAACTCACGAATTCGCTTTTATAGAGGAATATGATTCGGTTTACAACTCAGAATCTGAATCTGACTATTTTCAGAAGAATGTTGAAGATTGTTTCGGCAAATCAGCATTTGTTGAGCTGAAAAACCCCGGAATGGGAGCCGAAGATTTCTTCCGTTACATAAATCTAAAGCAAGGTTGCATGTCTTGGATCGGCATCAAGTCAGATCAAAGAACAAGTTATGGCTTACATCATCCGAAGTTCGCAATCGATGAGAAGGCACTGCTTTACGGTTCAACTCAGTTTGTCAATCTGGTTTACAATTTTGAAGGGAGAGATAAATAATGTATTTGATCAAAAACGCCAATCTAATAAGTATGGCAGACGTCAACTATGAGTTGACGGACATCCTCATCGAGAACAAAAAAATCGCCAAAATCGGCAAACTGGATCCAAAAGACTATCCGGATCATCAAGTGATCGATGCCGAGGGCAAGTATGTCACTCCGGGAATCGTTGATCCTCATTGCCACATCGGGATCATGGAAGAAGCCATCGGCTTCGAGGGTATGGACGTCAATGAGATGACCAATCCAGTATACCCGGAACTCAGGGCAATAGACGCCATCAAACCTCAAGACGTCGCTTTTGAGGAAGCGTTACAAGCTGGCGTAACGACTGTGTGTACTGGCCCAGGAAGCGCAAACGTCATCGGCGGAACTTTCTGCGTTTTGAAGACAAAAGGCAGAACAATCGACGATATGATCGTCGTTTCCGAATCATCGATGAAAATGGCTCTGGGAGAGAATCCAAAACGAGTTTATAAAGGACTGAGCCAGTCTCCGCAGACAAGGATGGCTTCAGCTGCAATGATCAGGGACGCTCTCATCAAGGCTCGGGAATATGCGGCAAAGAAGACAAAATACGAGCAAGATCTCGGAACCGAAAAAGAATCGCCCAAGCCAGAGTTCAATCTGAAATGGGAGTCGCTCTCAAGAGTCTTCAAGGGTTTTCCGGTCAAGATCCATGCCCACCAGCAAGATGATATCGTCACGGCGATCCGCATCATCGAAGAATTCGG
>JAFGQT010000082.1 GCA_016935515.1 Bacilli bacterium | reverse complement strand
CGCGGAGAGTAAATATTTCCTGTATAGTTGACCCCTAACATCCCGTAATAGTTGTACCCCCAAGTAAAGACTCTTCCCGATTCGCTGAGAGCAATTCCAAAATCTAAACCCGCAGATACCATTGTAATCGAGTCATCCACTTCAAGCGGGAAGTTGGCGGTGATATCAATAGGTAATGATTGATCTGCTGAAGATCCGATACCAAGTTGACCGTAAGTATTTCTGCCCCAACTAAAGACGCGGTGATTTGAAGTAATGGCATAAGCGTGATAATAGCCAATCTCTACAGAAGTGATCGTTTCACCTATTTCAAGATCGAAATTAGCGGTGATATCCACAGGTAAAGTCCGGTCATTATTGCTAGTACCGTCGCCGACTGAACCGACGTAGTTATCGCCAAAGCCAAAGATACGGCCTTCAGATGTCAATACAAATGTCACCAAACCTCCGGAGAAGACGTTGGTAATCGTCTCTCCGGTCGCGAGGTTGAAATTGGCAGTGATATCGCAAAAAACATTGCGGTTGACAAGATCCCCGATGCCCAGTTGGCCATCACTATTTATTCCAGTTACCAACAAGCGTCCATCAGTTGTCAAAACAAAACTTGAGTGATAAGCGGCAACAATCTTTTGAATGCTTTCCAGTTCTCCAAGTCCTAGGAAATCAGTAATATCGATTTTCGTTGTCGTGTTGGTCAAGGTTCCATTTCCTAGTTGACCGTAAATGTTATAGCCAACCGCATACAACCTGTTGTCCTGTGTCAACAACAAACTATGATTTGCTCCATTTTCAAACTGTGGGTTCAAGTATTCTTCTATCGCATTAAAACTGAGCGAATATTGATTGATCTCCCAATCCGCATAAACGGTAGTTCCGTCAAGCGGCATGGTTGTGAACTCATATGGAGTCGTAAGTCCTGCATCCGCAAACCAACCCATGAAAGTGTATCCTTCTCTAGTAGGATCTGCAGGCGCATCGACCGGTTCATTGTAAAACGCTGTTATATCTGTAACTTCGCTGCCGCCATTTTCCTCAAAACTGATCGTGTAAGGGACATTGGTCCATTTGGCGTATAAAGTGATGTTTTCTGCCGGCATCGTCGAGAAAGTATAAGGGACCGTCAAATCGATATCCGCAAACCAACCAATAAAAGTATACGCTGTTCTGGTTGGTTCTGTCGGAGCCACGACCGTTGTCTTGTAATCCTGAGTGATATCAACGACTTCCGAACCGCCATTTTCCTCAAAGGAAATGGTGTAACTGTTGACTATCCATTCCGAATAGAGATAGACATCATCTGCCGGCATAGTCGAGAAGACATAAGGATTGGTCATCGCGACGTCAGTGTACCATTGGTCAAAACTATAGCCGGTTCTTGTCGGAATATATTCCGTCAATGTCGCATTGTATGCATAAACCTCAAACTTCTCAAGCAGCATGGAATGGTACAACTTAGGCTGAACTGGATAGGCGCTTATGGTTGTCGTGCCTATTCCAAGCTGACCATAAAAATTCTTACCCCAAACATGAATCTGGCCGCTGGATGTTAAAGCTGTGGAATGCGAAGCCCCCATGGAAACTTCCACAACTCCTTCATCTTCACAACTCATGTTGAAGTTACCGGTAATTTCAAATGGCGAATGACCCGAAAGTGTTGTTCCCGTGCCCAATTGACTGTAGCCATTATAACCCCAGGTGAACACTCTTTCTAGAGATGTCGATACACCTGCGAAAATCGTTCCCAGACTTGCGGAAGCGAAAGTCTCCCCTTCTGCCAAGTCAAACATGTGGGTGATCTCATTTGGCAGCAATTTCGAGATGTTGGTTCCATCACCGAGCTGATATTCGGAGTTCAATCCCCAGGTGAAAATTCTGTTGTCCGAGGTGATTGCCAATGAGAAATTTCCATTGACATCAATATCAGTTACATATTCATCGATAGCCAATCCAAAGTTACTAGTTATCTCTGTCGGCGAGGCCAAAGAAGTCGTCAGTCCATCACCAAGTTGTCCATAATTGTTATATCCCCATGTGAAGACTCTGCCATAACTGGTAACCGCCGCTGAATGCACTGCTCCCAAAGCCAGCGAACTGATGATTTCGTCTCCAGTCAGACTGAATTGTTGTGTTATCTCAATCGGAACGAGACTGTTTATTGCGGTACCGTCTCCCAGTTTGCCATAAGAATTGCTACCCCAAACGAAGACTCGTCCAGCGGATGTGATAACTCCGGAATGATAATCTCCGACAGACAGTTTGATAACTCTTTCTTCACTTCCCAAGTCAAATCTTGCCGTGATGTCATTAATCGTTATCCAACTCGTCTGGTCGTTACCTAGCTGTCCATAATCATTGTTGCCCCAGGTAAAAATCCGTCCCTCAGATGTCAATACGACCGTATGCAGACTGCCAGCTCCAACGACTACTACTTTTTCTCCAGTGTTTAATGGCAGATTGGCTGTAATCTCCACCGGACTCGTACGCGTTAGAACTGTTCCATCTCCGAGTTGACGCCAATTATTATAACCCCATGTGAAAACCCTGCCTTCATTGGTCAAGGCAATCGTATGATCTCCACCACCACTTATTTGGACAAAGAAATCGTTGGTATCAATGTTGATCAATCCTGGTTCGCTGAGATTGACATTTTCAGCGAAATAATATACTTCATATTCGTTTATTTGCCACTTGGCGTAAAGTGTGATATTTTCAGCTGGCATGTTTGTGAATTCATACTCGGTGGAAAAATCAGGATCACTGAACCAGCCCTTGAAAGTATAGCCGGTCCGCGTTGGTTCCGTCGGCTCTTGAATTACGGTATTGTAATCCAAAGTGATATCATCGATTGTTGAACCGCCATTTTCTTCAAAGCTCATCGTATATTGGTTGATATCCCAATTGGCATAAATAGACAGTCCGTTGAGTGGCATTAATTCAGTTGATCCGTCATTAACGAACGGGATTGTCAACAATGAATCCTTGAACCACCCGACAAAAGTATAGCCGTTCCGCGAAGGTTCGACCAATAACGGTATTGAAGTGTCATAAGCTATCAACATATCCGGAACGTATGTCCCGCCATTTTCATCCACTGTTAAAGGATAGTCTATAGCGATATAGATCGGATGAATAGACAAATCCGTCACCACAACATGGAAAGACGTATCCCAACCTTCGAAGGTGTAGCCGACACGAGAAGGATCGTCAGGCGCGATAGCCGTATACCCATGACCAATCAGGCTCTTTCTTAGGATCGTATCATCATAATCATAGAAGATGACATCATAACTGGCGAGCTCCCACCTAGCATATAAGGTCAGATCTCCAGTAACGGGAGTAGTCGCATAGAACTTGGCATCGTTCTCGGTGTCGCCAAAATACCAGCCCGTGAATCTATATCCCAACTGAACGGGAATTTCGAGGCTGATTGTTGAACCGTGGGTCACGTTGCTACGATCCGTCACTGACGAACCGCCATTCTCCTCGAAAACAACGCTGTATTCATTGACCGTATATAATGGATGGACTTCAAGATCACAAACCACATCCGTATAAATCGTGTCCCAACCGTTGAACGTGTAGCCAAAAAGATCCATGTCCGTTGGCGCAACTGCATCATCACCATGATAGATGGTCTGTGAACTCAAGATAGCACCATCATTGTCATGAAAGACCACTTCATAAGTCTTGATCTGATAAATCGGATAAATTGACATTGAGCTTGTGACCTGACTGAAATCTTTGTCCCAAGAAACAAAATCATAACCTATGATGATCGGTGCCATCGGTTCTGTCGCAGAATCCATGTAATTTACGGATTCTGAAACCAACAGGTTTGATTGGGCATCGTAGAAATCGACAACGAATGAACGAATCTCATAAGTTGCCATTACAATAAGATCAGCAGTGACACTCGAGAAGTCAGTGTCCCAACCAACAAAATCATAGCCTGTCTTCGATGGTGTCAAAGGTGAATAAGCAGTGCTCCCATGGTTAATTGTCTGAACGTCAAACACATGATAATTATCATCAACAAACGTGACTTCATATGTGATGATCTCATATATCGGGTGACATGTTAGATTCGCAGTCACATTTTTCAAAGTCTCGTCCCAGCCAACAAACTCGTAGCCAGTTTTAATCAATGAAGGTGTTGTAGGATACGGGTCAACCGCATCTTCACCGTGTAATACTGTCTGTGAATCGACCAAATTGCCAAGTTCATCATAGAAATCGACTTGATAACTTAGTTGACTGAACACTGGCGCAATATCAAGATCCTCAGTTACCGAGATATAAGTCTGGTTCCAACCTGTGAAACTCCAGCCAACTTTTGTCGGAGATCCAGGATCGGATGCATCTGATCCGTGTTGAACATGCTGGATATCAAAAATCGAACCATCATAATTTCGAAAGACAACTTCATAAACGATGATTTCATAGAGCGCAATCACATCCAAATCGTACATCACGTGTTCAACGGGTTTGTCCCAACCAATGAAGCGATAGCCCTCAATTGCCGGAGCCACAGGTGGAGTCCCATCCTGTCCCCTTTCGACTGACTCAGTTGAGATTATCGCATACTCGCGATCATAATATGTTATTGCATAAGTCTCTAGAGTATAAGTGGCGTAGATTGCCAGATCTGTCGTGATGTTCAGATATGGCTGATCCCAGCCTAAGAAATCATAACCTTCTCTTGCCGGAGATTCCGGAGCAATGGCTGATCCGCCGTGCACTACTACTTGAGCAGACATCAGCGAACCATTATAATCATAAAAATCAACATGATAAGTGTTGGTCTCGTACTCAGCATCAATATCCAAATTTGCGTCTACAGCAGCATAATCTTCGGACCATCCGACAAATGTCTTCCCCGTAATGCTTGGTGCAACCGGTGCAGTAGCGCCATCAAGATAAAGCACTGATTCAGTTTTAAGCAGAGTCCCATCATACGCATAGAAGTTAACTGTGTACGCCTGTTTTGCATAAGTAGCGTTGATCTCCAAGTCGGCAACGATATCGGTTGAAGCTTGATCCCAGCCAGAAAAATCATACCCGCCTCGCGAAGGATCTGTTGGAACAACCGCGTTATTGCCTGACAAAACATGTTGTACAGAAAGAATATATCCGTTGTAGTCCTTGTACACCACTTGGCAAACCTTGAGCAACTGGCCAAGATTGACTACCGTTGCATCTGTATATGTGATTACCAGTTCCCCGATTTCATTTACTACCGCCGATGAAATCCCTACGCCTTGAACTCCTTGTGGTCCAATCAAGGTAGCGAGTTCAATCAGATCGGTCCAGACAGTATCGCCAACATATTGCCACTGAATATGGGTAGTTGAAGTTTGGAAAGTCACTTCCTTACCGTCAATTCCATCAGCTCCGGTAATCGAAGCTACGGAAACCAGATTCAACCATGTAGTTTCACCGACATAATGCCATTGGATGTAACCATCAGCCAATTGCATTTCAACTTCTTTTCCATCACTGCCAGCAGCACCTGTAAGATCAGATAAAGCGATTAAATCAGTCCACGTTGTGTCGCCAACATACTGCCACTGAATATAGTCTGAATCAACTCTCAACGTCACGGGTATTCCATCGGCCCCTGTGATTGTCGCTATCGAAATCAGATTCGTCCAAGTCGCGTCTCCGACATATTGCCATTTGATATAATCATCGGCTACTTGGAAAGTGACTTCACGGCCGTCGGTGCCATTGGTTCCGTCAAGACCATCTGCGCCCGTCAGAGTTGACAAGGCAATCAAGTTCGTCCACGTTGTGTCGCCAACATACTGCCACTGAATGTAATCTGAATCAACTCTCAACGTCACGGGTATTCCATCAGCACCTGTGATAGTCGCTATTGAAATCAGATTTGTCCATGTCGTGTCGCCGACATATTGCCATTTGATATAATCATCGGCTACCTGGAACGTGACTTCACGGCCGTCGGTGCCATTGGTTCCGTCAAGACCATCTGCGCCCGTCAGAGTTGACAAAGCAATCAAGTTCGTCCATGTTGTGTCGCCAACATACTGCCATTGGATGTAGTCATCCGTAACTTGTAAGATGACTTCCTTTCCATCAACGCCATTTGTGCCATCAATTCCATCGGCACCTGTGATTGTCGCTATTGAAATCAGATTTGTCCATGTCGTGTCTCCGACATATTGCCATTTGATATAATCATCGGCTACTTGGAACGTCACTTCACGTCCGTCGGTGCCATTGGTTCCATCAAGACCATCTGCGCCCGTCAGAGTTGACAAGGCAATCAGATTAGTCCACGTCGTATCACCGACGTATTGCCATTGGATGTATTCATCCGTAACTTGCAGGATGACTTCCTTTCCATCAACGCCATTTGTACCATCAATACCATCGGCACCTGTAATGGTCGCTATTGAAATCAGATTCGTCCATGTCGTGTCTCCGACATATTGCCATTGAACGTAACCACCTGACACTTGCATAACAACTTCTTTTCCATTGGTCCCAGCTTCTCCGGTAAGCGTAACAAGATCCACCAAGTCAACCCAGCTGGTCTCACCCACGTACTGCCATTGGATATGGCCGTCCAAGACCTGGAAAGCTACTTCTTTTCCATCGATTCCATCAGCTCCGGTAATTACAGAAAGATCTATCAGATCTGACCAAGTGGTATCTCCAACATATTGCCACTGAATCTTGCCTTCGGCAACTTGCAATGTGAGTTCCTTCCCATCGATTCCATCAGCTCCGGCCAAAGCAGTGAGAGCGATAAGATTAGTCCAGGTTGTATCTCCCTCGTGCTTCCACTGGATATAACCAGACGCAACCTGCATCAGAACTTCTTGGCCATCTGCTCCTGGAGCGCCTTCAGGACCTCTGACAGTCTCAAGCCACTCTTCATATGTGCCAGAAAAGGCTTCGGCCTCCAAAGCAAGTTCATAAATCTGCATCAGTCGCAACGTCAAATCAGACGTCTCTGTCGTCGTTTGTTCTGTGATCGTGGTTGAAGTTTCAGTAGTGACAACTTGCGAAGTTGTCGCTCCACCGAACAAGTCACATCCCACAAGTCCGAGCGTAAAAAACACCAAAAAAAATACCACAAATAATCTTTTCATGATTGTCCCCCTAAAAAATAGCTATAATACAGAATTAAGTGGTTCAAATATTCGATTTTCGAGTCCTGGCTTCAAAAATTGCGCAGCATGCTCGATTATTCGACTATGCTGCGCAATCATTCTCAGTATATATAGAAATTATAAATATATTAATATTTATAGTCAATGGTGTGGTGATTTTTTCTTAACAAAATGATAAAAAAAACAGACATAGTGGTTAAACTAGCCTGTCAATTGGTAAGAATTACTGGTTCAATCGAGTTTTGGCGGTAATTTCAATACTTTGTTGACAAAAACATCAACGATCGTTGCATCAAACTGAGTGCCGGCACAACGCTTCAATTCCTCAGCTGCAAATTCGAGTTTATTGGCTTTTCTGTAGGGTCGGTCTGAAGTCATTGCTTCAAATGCGTCTGCTACGCAAATAATCCGCGAAAAGAAAGGAATCTCTTCGCCCTTGAGCCCATTTGGATAACCTTTTCCGTCCCATCTCTCATGGTGACACAAGGCATGTTCGGCCAGACCGGAATATTTGTCTGCTGCGCGAAGAATCTGATAGCCTATCTCCGCATGCTTCTTTACTTCAGCGTATTCTTCATCAGTTAGTTTTCCTGGTTTTTTTAAGACATCATCACGAAGCGATATTTTACCGATGTCATGGAACAATCCTGCGAGTTCAAGCTCTTTGACATCATCACGACTGAGCTGCATTGCTTCGCCGATCTGACGGCAGAAAATGCTGACACGTTGAGAATGGAGTTTCTCTTCTTCGTATTTTTCAGTCAACGTTTTGAAGATGCTCGTGATGGCACTGTTGCGGATGCCACGACCAACCAATATCTTGCGCTTGAGCATGTCGTCTTCAGCGTTCTTAAGTAGTTCTTGGATTGAGATTTCGTCGTTTAACTTGGTTGCCACTCCAATCACGACGCCAAGCTCCATGTTAGAAAGTTTCAGTTTTGTGATACTGGCAATTATTGCATCTTTTACTTTCTGAGCTTCTTCAAAATTTGTACCAGAAAGAATGGCCCCAAATTCTCCTCCGCCAAGTCTTGCAATCACAGAATTCTTGTTCTCCAACACTTTCTTGATTGCTTCTGCAATCATTTTGATTGCCTGATCACCTTTTTGAAAACCGAAGGCATCGTTGATCAGCTTGAGTCCGTTGATGTCGATCATCATGATGCTGAGTGGATAGTTCATGACTTCGTCCAATTCAGTTAGCCGTGACGTGAAAACGTTGCGGTTGAACAATCCGGTCAACGAATCATGCATGCTGATACGTTCGATTTCGGTTTGTTTTTCTACTTGTTCAGTCACGTCGTTGACCATTGATATGAAATATTCACCGTTCATCATCGAGGTTACCACAGCATCGACATATCTAGTCTTTTTGCCTTTTCTTGCGATTGGGATCCGTTTCCAATGTTTACTGGAAGCAGCACTGGAGTTAACATCCTGTTCAAAAGTTTTCCTCACCGCTTCCCTGTATTTTGGATCTTCAAAAACCGCATTCCAGAAAAACCCAGGTTTTTCCAAGTCTTTTCTTGGTGCACCGTAAAAAACTGGAAAGTTTTCGTTCATATAAGTGAATGTATATTCGGGATCCAACTTTGCCAGGGCGATGCCAATAGGCAAATTGTCCATAACTCGAAGCAACATATCTTGCGATTCCTGAAGCCGTTTTTCCGTTTCAAGACGCTCATTGATTACTTCGGTGTAGATTATGAGGCCACCAATTGAACCATCAAGTTCATACCATGGTCTCGATTCCCAGCGAGTCCAAAACTCCTTGCCGTCGCTACGGACAAAAATATCTTTGTCTCCCCTAACGGTTTCCCCCTTGAGCGTTCGTTGATGGACGTCCCGCCATTTCTGAGGCAGGTCAGGGAAAACATCGTAGTGATGTTTACCGATGATATTTTTTTCTTTAACGTCATACTGGCGTAAATAATTCTGGCTCACATATAAGTATTTTAGATCCTTGTCATGAATCGCAATTGCCGCATTGGCATTTTCAATGACATATTGCATAAGACGATGGCTGTATTTGATCTGTTCTTCAGCTAGCTTCGCCTCGGTAACATCAGTATGCGTCCCCATCATCAACAACGGTTTCTCTGTGTCCGACCATTTGATGACCTTCCCACGGTCATGGACCCAGATGAAATTGCCATTTTTGTGTTTCATCCTTACTATGACATTGTAGTACTCTTCCTTCTGGGCAAAAATTCTCGCCAAAGAAGTTTCGACGATTTCTTTGTCATCAGGATGGAGCAGGTTGTTCCATGTATCAATAGTGGTTGGCGATAGTTCTTCCAAGGTGTAGCCTGCCATGTCCGCCCATCGGTCATCGAATATTGTCTTGCCCGATTCGATGTCCCACTCCCAAGTTCCGATTCTTGTTGCTTCAATGATGCTCTCAAGTCGATCCTTGTTTTTCTTCAGGTCGTTAGATAACTGCTTTTGATCTGTTATGTCTATCGCACATATCGCGTAAAATTCTGGTTTGTTCTCTGTATCATTGATGACGACTCCGCTTGCCAGCATCGGTAATTCCTTACCGTTATCGCTCAAACACAATTCGGTTTCAGTGAAAAATCCAGTCTGTCTCAGTGATTCAATCATGTCCTTGAATTTCGTGTCATGGGTAACTTCAATCAAAGAAGCTAGATCCTGACCAATCATCTTTTCCGGCTCAACTCGGTTCAATCCCGCAAAATATGGATTGACATAGACAATCTTGCCATCAGTGTCGGTGATGATTTGCGCAAATATCGAGTCGTCAGCTACCTGTTTGAATAGCTTGGCGATGGTTTCGCTTTTTTCCTGGTTTACGAAAGTATAATGCAGAAAGAGTGCAAGCATAATCAAAAGAACTGATTCACCGAAAGCAAACAAGGGGAAACTTTGAGTTGTGATCGCATCCAAAGCCATATGCATCAAGACGATGTATCCTGTCGCCCAGAGAAGCCATTTGCGCATCCAAAATGCGATGAAAATAACTGTAATGTAATAGATATGGACTACCGATGAATGCAAATCAGCCTCGAAGCTCTGCCAGATCGTGAGCCCTGTCAAAACAAGCAGGACAAAACCTGTCGTAATGCTTGGCAAATACTTCTTCATAAGATATTCCTCCTCTACCCGTAAAACAAGTCATCTCAACGAAAAAATGATTCATTGTGTTGTTATCTCTAGTAATGATTACCCTAATAGTATATTAAGTTTCATTTTACAGTTTATTTGCGGCTTGGTCAACAGACAATCAAGTTTTTCTAAAAATGGGTAGCCAGTACTATATGTAGAATATGATTCTTTATTTGTGACCTTCTTTTGGCACGATACAGAGAAAACTGAATGTCAAATCACCCCGGTTTAGAAACTGATGAATGTGATCAGCGGGAACATATGCATACGCACCTGGTTCAACAACATGTTCAACGTTATCGATCATCAGTATTCCTTTTCCTTCGACGATGAAGTTGATATGGGGCCATGGGTGTTTGTGTTTGGGAGTGTTTCCGCCTGGCTCAACTTCAATTAAACGCATTACGTGAGATTCCCACCCTTGATCTGGCCCAACAAGCACCTTCATATAGGCATTATTTATGTCTTCTCCATTCAACTTCATGGAAATGATATCGTCTTTTTTCCCTATCATATGAACCGTCCTTTAGGTAATAAATGGGTGTCAAATATTGACTTTCATATATCATTATACATTAATCTAGCCTTGTATTTCCATATTAATGCTTACAATTTTTATACCAAAGGGCATGCCAAATATCGTTAAATCTGAAAAGCACCATACTTTAAACTAGGAAAAAGCCCGAGGAACTTACTCTCCTTGGGCTTTACAGAAATTAAATCATTTTAACATCAGGACAGTTGGGCTACTCAGAGTCAAGTTGCGCTTTTCGCCGCCAAATAGAACTGTAATATTCTCCCCACTAATCAGTGTAAGACTAACATTGTCATCGTAAGTCACTTTAATCAACCTTTTTCTATACTGGAAAGTCAAATGGAACTCTGGAACCAAAAATTGTCGCTTTGGATCGATTTTCAAAATACCATCTGCCATTATCCTAATACCAAGAACACCTCGGAAAAGGATCAAAAACGGTCGAAACATCGAAGCGGCATGTATGCCTGTTGAGGAATGAGAATAATCGGAAAAATCGACATCCAAAGACTCTCGGAAGTATTTTGTCGCAAGTTCTTGATCTTTAATGTCAAATCCGACGATAGCATGGGTTGATTTTGACAAAGAGGAGTCATGGATCGTTCGTTTTTCATAGTAATGATATGTCGCAGACACAACTTCATCAGGAAAATCATCAGGAAACAACTCAAACAATAAAATTGAATCGGCTTGTTTCAGGACCTGAAGCTCGTTTACTTGCTCACGCGAAAAGTCTTTGAGTATGTCTTGGCTTCCGGCATTTTCTCGATATGCGTAAATATCGATTTCTTTTTTATGCAGGAACGTATCGTCTTGAGGAATAACTGATCGCTCAATTACTGGCAAATAAATTAATTCTGAAGCTTTCAAAGCTTCTTCAGCCAATATTTGATCACGAAAATGTATAGCAGCCATTTTCAGGGCTTTTTTGACCATGAAATTGGTATAGAAATTGTTGTTGATATGCTCAGTGTATTCGTCCGGGCCAATAACATCCAAAATTTCCAGCCCTCGATTGGTCATTTTACATTTTGACAACCAAAAACGGGTATATTCTTCAAGCATCTCAACTCCGTATTTTTGCATGAACTCATCATCTTCGGTCGCCAAATAATACATGATGATCGCGAACATGACATCCACTGTCACGTGTAGTTCCTTTTTCCCAGAATGTACCAAAGTCCGTTTCCCAGTGTGAATATTGATCGCAGAAAACTCTGGTGTTTGATCAATGCCTGACAACGCAGATTCCCAAGCCACCATCGCTCCTTGGTAACCCCTGGATTTTGCGTTACTTCTACTTTGATCGAGTCGATTATAGCGGTAGAGCAGAAGTTTTTTTGCTATAAACGGGTCAGTAAAGAGATAATAAGGAAACATGAAGATCTCAGTATCCCAAAAGACATGTCCATTATAGCCCTCTCCACTTAGCCCTTTGGCACCTATAGACATTTCATCATGATAAGGAGTCAATATCCAGATATGGTGCAATGATGCCTTGATTTTCTGATTGATATCTGCATCCCTGTTCAGAAGCTCAAGTGGTAGTCTGACATTTCTGTGCAGACTATCCTGATGTTTCTGAATATGTCCTGCATATTCCTCACACCTAGAAAATTGCCCGTGCGCTTCCTGAATTGACAACGAGTTGTCGCTTATCAATGTAACTTTCGTCACGCTTAATCTTGATGCTTTTCTGGCGAAACTACGATATGAGCCAACAAGTGCACTGTTCTTTACGTTGAAATCACCGCTCAACCAGCGATTATCAAGCTTCAGTCCTTGTGTGAACGTCAATGATTGGGAATCGGGAAGGCCATATGCAACATGAACTTGCATTATGCTCTTGTCAATCACTCTAGATTCAAAAGTGAAAACGTCACTTTTTTTAGAACCTGAACCGCCTCCGTTGACACCAGTTTCAATCAGGATTTCTACATCTTCTGTATCTGAACCTACAACTACTTCTTGGTAGAACAAATCTGGATTAGCGAATGAGAAGAACCGCTTGAACGTGATATCATAGCTTTTTCCTGTTGGTGAAATCCAGATACACCTTCGTATAAGTTCGTGTGAATCCAAATCAATAAATCTTTCGTGTTTCTTAAAATTTCCTCGTGAAATATGGAAGAATTCGCCATTCAAAACAAGTCTAATCTCTGAAATATCAGGCAAGCACAAGAGGTCTTCTGATTTTCCTTCTTGACAAAGATAGAAGCCTGAACGGAAAAAACCCCGATTCTCATACGGGAGTTTCTCTTCAAATGTTCCTCTAAGTCCATAACGGCCATTGCCGATTGTCAGTATGCTCTCCTTATTGTTCTGAATCGCATAATCGTAATCAAGCGAAAAAGCTTTCTCGAAATCGTCTACAAAAAAGTGATTCATGTCAATCTAGTTCAACTTTCACGGGCTTCTTGGTAGAAGCTGACAAATAAAGACAATCGATGACTTTTTGCGTCAACAATACTGAATCAGACAATACTGGCTTAACGTCACTATTCCCCTTAATATAGTCAAGAAAGGAAGGCAACGCAGAAAGATTCCGATTTGGCTCGATTAAACTTTGCCTAATCAAACCATCTTGATTGAATACACTCAAGGGGCTAAGTGAAATTGATTCATCGCCGGCGTGAAATCTTAAATCCATGCGTGATTTTTCTGCCATGTTGATCGCAAACGCAGTCTTGATCTGTATGCTAAAGCCAGACTTGAATGTAACCTGACCAAAAAGAGAATCTTCGACCTGAAATTTGGATCCGCCGTCCCATTTACCAAAATCGCCCTCTCCTCCAATCTTGCCTATCAAATCGTAATCCATTGCCAGACAGTAGGCGGGCTCTGGGAAATCAAGCAAAAATAATGCCAAATCCAACAGGTGGATGCCAAAATCAATCAATGGACCCCCACCCTGTACTTCTTTGTTCGTAAACTGACCCCATCCAGGTATACCGCGTCTTCGTAGTGCTTCTAGTTCACAGAAATAGATTTTGTCGGTGCCTCTACTGTCGATCCAGTCCTTGATGATTTTGGTTTCTTCGCGATATCGGTGATGAAAGTTGAAGCCCAATAGAAGTCCGTTTTGACGGGACAATTCGTGCATGGTCTTTGCTTCACGATAGTTTATTGCCGGTGGTTTTTCGCAAAATACGTGTGCTTTTTTCTCAAGAGCAAACATGACTTGTTCGAAATGATACTTATTCGGTGAACAGACGCTGACCAAATCAGGTGATAACTCTGTAATCATGTCCCGATAATTCGTGTACCGATTTGCGACATTGAACTGGTCGGCAGTCGCTTTAAGTGTCTGTTCGTTTACATCAGCTATGCCGACTACTGTCACATCAGGATCACTTATATATGCTGGCAAATGAATCGTCCTCGCAATGTTCCCTGCACCGATGATTGCCACTTTCAACATCTTCAATAACCTGCCTTCTTTAGTTCGTTGCGAACAAAATCAACCGATTTACGGTATGCAACTTCGGGGTCATCACCTAGAACTCGACACTCGAAGGCGAAATCGCCGTCATAGTCGATTTCTCTCAATGCTCTGAACCCGGGTTGGTAATCAAGATGACCGCTACCAGGTTGATAACGATGACTGCTGGCTAAATGGACATGACCTATATGTTGATGAAACTCAAGTATCGGATCATCCATCTTCGACTCTTCAATATTCATATGAAAGAAATCATAACAAATCTTGACGGAATCGAAACTGCCGAGTTCAATCAAGGCGGCAGCTTCATAGATGTGATTCAACATATAGTCTTCATAGCGATTTAGTGGTTCAAGGTAAATCGTGGTATTTGTTTCTTTGGCAATAGCATTAAGCTTGGCAAGGGAATCCAAAAGGACCTCAGTGTCCTCTTCCTGTGTTCTCGGGGGAATCATCGGAGGTAAACGTTTAGAAAACATCCCCCAGGCCGCCGGGAGGACTATACCTTGTACGTTCAATGCATATCCCGCTTTCAAAATCTGATTGATGTCGGAAATTCCCTGTTTACGCCTGTCAGGGTCAAAATCCCCAATCCAGCCATTATAACCACCGCAAATCATCCGAACAGGGAAGTTATGTACTTCAGATGCCTTTTTGATTCTATCAAACTCTTTAAGCAGAACTCCACCGTCAATCTCAAATCCATCAAAGCCCATGTCACGCAAATAGATGAATTTTTTTTCCCATTCATTGGGAAAAAAAGGCTTGTCATGCGTCAATAATTTCATCTTTGGTCACCTGTGAAGTCTATCCCAAGTTTGACGGATAATTCAGGCTCTTGATCTACATATTTCATATATGCTTCAGCAGATTCCTCAAACGATACCACTGGAGTGATCATTTTCTCACAATTTACTTGGTTCAACATCAACATTTCCCAACAAGTGTCTTCAATTCGTTTTCGATTCCAACGCGGATAATCACGATTGGGTTCATTTGAAGCTCGGGAAAATACAATTGAGAGATTGTTGAAGTGCGATTCCTTACCAAAGTCAAGTCCGCCCGTGAACTCTTTTGGAAAGGCAACATACGCGACGATCCCCCCGTATGCAAGACTGCGAAGTGCTTGTTGCAGTGCGTGCGGATTGCCGCTCGTCTCTATTGCGCTGTCAGCTCCTTGATTGTGGCTGCTTGATTTAATGATGCTTCCTATATCGTTACCAATTGGATCCAAAGCATGATCCGCACCATAGGATAGCGCTATATTTCTGCGGTTTTCCAACGGATCTACCGCATAGACTTTTGCGCCAATGTTTTTTGCAATGGCTACTGCCAACAGTCCGATCGCTCCAAGTCCAAAGATGACTACTTCATCGCCAGGTCTGACATGAGCGTCGCGAATTCCGGATAAGGCATACTGCATCGGATCATAACAAACAGCGTTTTGCCAGATGTCTGTTTCCTTCATTTTTCTCAGCCGGTGATTGTCAACCCCTTTGGCAATTATGTACTCTGAAATACCGCCATAGGTGGCTACCCTCTCGCCTACTGCATACGACTTGACGTCAGATCCCACATTTATGATATGGCCAACGACCATGTTCCCTACATTCCAGGAGCCAAAAGCGATGCCGCTTTCCTGAGATTCACGTGGTACAAACAATCTCGATTTCTCATCGAATCGATGTTTATCCCACGGGCTCTTTCCTCGAAAATCAGTCATTTCAGTTCCATGTTTAGGTGAAGCGTAATCCACACGGATCAGAACTTCGTCAGGATTGATTTTTCTTAGTTCAACCTCGAGTATTTCTGCAACCCTAGGCTTTGTCGCTATCAAGCTTCTAGACATCATTTGCCTCCTAATTATACTTTCCTAGCCATTCTTTTTCAGCTTCAAACAGCTCATCACACATGCTCTTGATCTCGTCCATTGAAAGTTCCGCAGAAAGCCTTGGATCAAGATAGGCAGCTTTATACACATCGGACCTTTTTCTTGTTCTAGCTGCTTCTATAGTCATCAATTGCACATTCACATTCGTCATATTCAAGGCCGCAAGGGCTGTAGGTAGCTGTCCCACATATGTCGGATGAATCCCGGCTCTGTCTACCAAACAAAGAACTTCGACACAGGCGTCTTCCGGTAGATTTGTTATTAATCCTTTGTTGAGGACATTCCCGTTCATCTTGAATGGTTTGTCGGTTTCCATAGCCTCGATTATTGATGATGCATATTCATAAGATTTCTCGTGCCTAAGTTCAGGATTATTTGTAAGTTGTTCTCGCGTGTGCTTCCATTCATTGATTTGGTTCACACACCTACGAGGGTACTCGTCAAGGGGAATGTTGTATTTTTCAATGAATTCCGGATAATTTTGCTTGATGAAGTATGGCATGTATTCCGCATTATGTTCTGAACTTTCAGTCACGTAGTAACCAAAACGACGCATTATCTCGAGTCTGACCAAATCTTTACGATCGTTATACCTACCGTCGTTTTCCAAATTTCGCCGCTTGATCTCGTCGTACAACAAAAATCCGTCTGTGCCTTCCAAGGACAGTAGCCATGCCATATGGTTGATTCCGGCAATCTGATAACGGCATTTGTCCGTATATGCTTCTAGTCCGTACATCTTCAGCAGCCTAGGAACACAGATCTGAACGCTATGACAGAGTCCTACGGTATTGACTTTGGTGTATCTTTGCATGTACCCTGTCAAAATGGACATCGGATTAACATAGTTGATGAATAGAGCGTCTGGGCACACCTCTTCGATATCGGAAGCAAACTCTTCTAAAACCGGTATTGTTCGCAAAGCACGAAAAATGCCGCCAATGCTCATCGTGTCACCGATAGTCTGGCGAAACCCATACTTTTTAGGTATCTCGAAATCCAGAATCGTTGCCGGATCATAGCCTCCGACCTGAATTGCATTAACGATGTAATTTGCATCCTGAAGTGCTTTCTTCCGATTTACTTCCTTGACGATCGTGGCATTCCCACCCATCGTTCGATTCAGGTTGGTCAGCATTCTGAATGAATCATCAAGTCGTTCATGATCGATATCATACAATGAAATCGTCATATTCTTCAATTGTGGATTGATGATGCAATCGCCAAGAACGTTCTTGGCGAATACGGTGCTACCTGCACCTAAAAATGTTATCTTCATGACCGTATCAGTTATTGACTATCTCCTTAAGCAGATTTTTTAATGCTTCCATCGAATAATGCTTCTTACCTAGTTCAAAATTATTTTCTACCGCTTCGTTCCTGAAAATCGGATCGAATAAATATCCTTCCAGAACATTTGACGCAGACACAATTGACTCCTCAGTAACCTGCGCCAGCCCATTGGCTCGAAGCGAATGCTTAGCACCGAGCGAGGCATAGGCGAACCCTTTTGCTTTTATGTCAGCCTCAAAAACAGAATATTCATATAGCAATATTGGCTTCTTAGCGAAAACCGCCTCAAGAAACTGGTTCCCAAATCCCTCATAAAGACTTGGGTAAGAAACTACATCCGCAATAACGTAAGCATCCCAGAGTGAATATCTTTTTGGCACTGAATTGCTCCTGGTATGGGCGATTTTTGTTGGATCGAGAATTATCTCGACATCAAGCTTGGCCGCAAGACCTTCAAGTTTGCTTTCATATCCGTCTGTACCCTCGTGAAGACCGACACAAAGCAGCACAAAATGTTTTTGATCATCAAACACTACGCCGTTATACATCTTTTTCCCAAAATAGCGCGATTTACTCTTGTTCATTTCTGCCAAGGTCTGCACTGCCAATTCAATGCCTTTGCGATTGACAACTCTGGTTGCCTGAAGAAAAATAACTGCATTTTCATCAAGGCCATATGCTTGCCGCAAATCAATGTTGTAGTCATCCTGAGTCCAAGGATCCTGATCAAAATCGAAGACATTTGGTACGATTGTCGATGTCAAGCCCTTTCTAAATTTTAGATCGGTCTGTGCCAGGCTGTTGATCACCACATGCAACATATTCGAAAAGGGAGGAAAAAAATCTTCCAGGCACTGGCGAACAAAAGCGCAGGTTGGTGACGAGTATCGCTCACGTTCCCAGTAAAAATCATGATGATGACCAACAGCCTTGACACCGGTCTTTATAATCGAATTTTGGATGCCAATCGCTACAGGCAAACTTCTTGCCAGAGAAAACATGTTATTTACAATAAGCATATCGAGACTTTTTTCTTTGATCAGTTCAGTCAATTGCTTCTCGATACTATTTGCTACTGCTTCCAATCTTGATTTGAGGGATTCTTCTGTGAATCTCCCTAGTCTTACAAAGCAAGCCTCATTCAGTTCAAGATCCTCGCGATTATCAAATGCAAGTTCGGGAATTGTGAATGTGTCTACACCGTGTTGCTTACCAGCGATGAAAAAAGGTTCATGCCCCAAATTCGCAAGAACCTTGCGCCACTTGTCCATCTCCAACGAGACACCATCAGTTTCACCTACACGAAAATGGATCAACGCAATCTTCATAGAAGACCCCTTTCCTTAAGAGAAAGACCAACTTTTTTCGCTGTAGCAGCCAAATTTTTTGGACCAGCTTTCAATAAGTTGGGCAAATTTTCATTTGCTTCATTGATTGGGTACACCATGTCAATGCCGTATGGAGACAGTTCATCCAAATTACATTTCAAGGTCCCTACCAGAGCGACGACGGGTTTATGATATTTTTTGGCAAGATTTGCAATACCGATCGGTACTTTTCCTTGCAAGGATTGTCTGTCCAGAGAACCTTCGCCAATAAAAACAACATCGCAATCCGCAATCATTTCTTCAATGTTCGACAATTCTGCAACATAGTCGAACCCAGATACAAGGTCGACATTCGGCAAAAATTGAAGTGCAAATCCTAGACCGCCTGCAGCTCCAGAGCCTATGGCATTTCGGACAATCTTGCCGAAATGATTTTCCATCACAGTTGCGTATTTTTTCATTCCTTCTTCCAGCACATCAAGCATGATGGTGTCAGCTCCTTTTTGCGGACCATAGGTCAATGTAGCTCCATTTGTCCCCAAAAGTCTGTTCTTGACGTCTGTCAAAACAATGATCTGAACATTCTTGAATTTTCCCAATCGCTTCGAGTTGTTGATGGCATCAACTTCTCCAAGATACCTTCCCCCAGCAGGCAATTCCTGTCCGAGCTGATCGTTGAAAACCACCCCAAGAGCTTGGAGAAATCCCATTCCGCCATCATTAGTAACGCTTCCGCCAAGTGCAATCACAATGCGTTTGGGATGTTTGGACAAGGCAAATTCAAACAGTTCACCAACGCCATATGTCGAAGTGTATAGCGGATTCCTTTGTTCTTTTTCAAGTAACATTATGCCAGCTGCTTCAGCCATTTCGATGAACACTTCTGCTTTGGAAGGAATCCAAATCAGACTGGCACTGACATGCGATCCCAAGGGCCCTCTGACTGTGGCTTCCAAGCTTTGAGCATCTTTGGCATAATATTTGACTGCCTGCAAAGTGCCTTCGCCACCATCAGCCATAGGAAACAAACAAAAGTGTGCCTCGGGAAACACGTCTTTTAGACCACTTTGAATTGATTGGGCTGCCGTTAAAGCATCCATGCTTTCCTTGAATGAATCTGGCGCAATTACAAACTTCATATTATCACTGTCCATTCTAGTGCTTCTGATACCATCCGTATCCAAATGGTTCGAGGATGAATCTTTCTTCCATGATTTCTCCTGTCAACAATGAGCGCGTTCTGGATTCAAGATCGATCTCAACAGGCTGATTTGACAAGTTTACACAAGCATAAACCGAATCGTTTGCATCATATCTTTCAAGACAAAAGATACTTTTTTCTTTGAACAAGGGCCTTTGCTTGATTGAGGGGTGAAAAAGGTGATTTCCAGTACGGGTCTGAATCATTTTCTTCATTCCGGAGAAAACCAAGTCTCGCAAATCGTCAATCAGATTCAATTCTTTGACTAGTTTTTTGTATTCTAGTTTTTCACGGTTGATGCGTCTGTTCACCCCGCTTACGTCAGCTCCTAAATAGTCATTTCGCGAACCTAAAAGACTATGATAGTACACTGCAGGCAATCCTTGGAGCGACAACAGGATTAGATGAGCTCCTAATAGTCTCGCCGCTCTAATTGAGTCCGTTGCATCGCGCTCTGACAAAGCATCAACGTAAGTTATGCAACATTCATAAGGTATCTTTTCGCCGTTGGCAAGCGACCGGTAGTTGATTCTGGCACCGCGACTCACAACTGTGTCAACTGTAAATTTGATTTCCGAGTCTGCCAACAGACCTTCAAGTGGTCTCAGACCGATTCCATCGTGCGAAGCCAGAAAATTGAAAAACGTCGTCGTTTCCGAAGTTTCTGGAAGCTGCTCCAACCAACTTAAGAGCCTGCTTGCATCTTGGCGCAAATAGGCATGCAATACTAGTGGGGGCAGCGGAAATTGGTATACTAGTGAAGCCTCGTCGCTGCCGTTACCAAAATATGATATGTTTTCATGGTGTTTAACGTTAGTCTCGGTGATAATCTTAACTCCGGAGCTGATTGAATCTATTACCTCGCGCATCAACTTCACAATCTCATGTGTTTCATTAAGATGCATGCAAGTAGTACCAAGCTTCTTCCAAATGAAGCCTACCGCGTCAAATCTAATGAATCTAGCTCCATGATAAACATAGAACAACAAAACATCAAGAACTTCCAGCAAAACTCTTGGCTCATGATAATTGAGATCGACCTGATCAGCGCTGAAAGTTGTCCATACATATTTCTTTCCCGATTTTCCTTCATACTCAGTAATCAAGCTTGAAGTCCTTGGCCTGACAACCGTTGAGAGGTCAACTGCAGGATCGACTTCCAAAAAGAAGCCTTTGTATTTTGAACTTGAATTCATGAATCCACGAAAATATTCACTGCTAACGGAAACGTGATTGATGACGGCATCAAACATCAAATCGAATTCTTCATTGAGTTGCTTGATATTTGTCCAATCACCAAGCTCCGGATCAATCTTTCGAAAATCAACCACAGAAAATCCATCGTCAGAGGTATATGGATACATTGGAAGGATGTGAACAACATTTATCAATCCCGACAAATGGTCTTTCATAAACTCCGTTAGCGTTGCCAAAGGTTTCTCGTCGTCAGAATAGATTGCATCACCATAGGTTATCAGACAGACATCTTTTTCGGATATATCTCTATAGCGCGCTCTTATTTTGGGTTGCCAGTCAGCTATCAGTCGTTTGAGGTTATTTGCTACACTTCGGTATTCATTAGGGTATAAGATTTTAAGTCTATCGATGATTGCCATTTATTCCTCCTGCAGACGGATTCTCTTTTCTGTGTCTTTGTCAAAAAACATTGCTTTTCTGTCTTTTACGCTGACATGTATCAGGCTCTTGGCCTGCAGTTCTAATTTCGAGGATGAAATCTTGATAACAGATGATTCAAGCTTGCTGATGACGATAATATGAGAACCTTGTGGTTCAATGAAATCTGCATGTGTAGTGAGGAAAGTGTTGTCGTCAAAAGTGTCAGAAATCTCAAGGTTTTCCGGCCTGACACCCATGACTACTTCTTTGCCCACATATGGGGAGAGCATCTTCTCTTCCAAGGCATCAACGCGATAACTTACATCTTGACTCTTAAGCAGCAGGCCTGCATCGTCCTTGAGAACAGAAACATGGAAAAAATTGGTCGGAGGTACTCCGATGAACGAAGCGACAAAAATGCTTTCGCAGTCAAAATATACATCTTTAGGCGTCCCAATCTGTTCGATCAGGCCGTCCTTCATGATGACAATACGATCGGCCAAACTCATCGCTTCTGATTGGTCATGAGTAACGAAAATCGAGGTTGCCCCCAAAGACTCATGAATGTTTTTCAGTTCAGAACGCATCGAAACACGCAACATCGCGTCAAGATTCGAGAGCGGCTCATCCATCAGAAATATCTGAGGCTCGACGACGATAGCTCGGGCCACTGCAACCCTTTGGCGTTGACCACCGGACAACTGCGTTGGATATCGATCGAGCAATTCCATGATGTTGGCAGCTGCGGCAGCTTTTTCCACTCTTGTGACAATATCTTTCTTCGAAACCTTCTGCAGTCTCAATGGATAGGCAATATTTTCCCTTACTGTCATATGTGGCCAAACGGCGTAACTTTGGAATATCATCGATACCCCACGATCTTTTGGCGGTAGCGATACAACTGATTTTCCGTTAATTAGTATGTCGCCTCCAGATATCTCCTCAAGTCCTGAGATCATCCGGATCGTCGTTGTTTTTCCACACCCAGATGGCCCAAGAAAAACGAGAAATTCCCCTTTGTGAATGGACAGATTCATATGTTTGACAATCAAGTTGCCTTTTTGTGTATACCTTTTGTCAAGATCAACGAGTTCTAGAAATGCCATTATGTCCTCCTTAGACAGACACTCCGCCCCACATTTGATTCACGTATTTCCGAATCACGAATGTGAAGATGAGCGCGGGGATAATCAAGATTATGCTTCCAGCTGCAGCGTATTGAAGATTTGTCGTATTGTCGCCGATTGCCTGATAAACTGCCAGAGCCAATGTCGGATGATCGTTAGTCAGAATCAAAGCAGAGATTGTATCATTCCAAGCGGTTAGGAAAGCGTACATTGAACTTGCGGCTAGAGCCGGCAATGCCAACGGCAATGTAATCTTGATGAAGGTTTGGAAACCATTAGCTCCAAATACAAGTGATGCTTCCTCGAGTTCCCGATTGATACCGACAAATATCGAGCTAGTTATCCATGAAGTCAATGCTATATTTGGTAGTGAATAGAGGATTGCCAGACCTATCATCGTATCGAAGAGGTTAAACCTGATCAAAATCACCGCCAGCGGTATGCTGATGCCGACCATCGGAAACATCCTGACTATCAGCATGAACACGTTGATTTGGTCCTTACCCTTGAATCTGAACCTAGCAAAAGCATACCCAGCCATACTTCCTAGAGTAAGGGATATGATGATTGTAAAAATCACGACGATGATACTATTGACTAATGCTTCCTCAGCTTTGCTGGTAATCAAGAAGAATGTCTTGAAGTTATGCCACATGTTTTTACCGTATGTAAACTCTTGAGGGCCTTCTGTCTTGGTTATCTCAAACTGCTCAAGCAGTTCCTCAGGAGTTCGGTATACTGACAGATACTGCTCGAAATAGCCTGAGAGAATCTCTCCAAAACTTGTGTTTACTGCATTCTGTAACTCACCATTGCGATCGTAGTATTTGACTATATACATCCCAGTATCTTCATTGTATGACACCTGAACCTTGACCGTAAACGATAAAATTGGCGTCTTAGGATAATCATATACTTCTCTTCCATTTGAGAAGGCATTGGTGAAGAAAAACATTAAGGGGACGATTACCGCTATGACAACGGTTGCCAGTACTAAAGCAATCAGAGTTTTTTGAATTCCGTTCAGTTTATTCATTTCTGCGTCCTCCGATCAAGAGCTGTTCCCTTCTTGCTGATCTTGAAATAGACGATTGTCGCGATGAATACGATAACTGCGGTCAGGAATGAGTAAGTATACGCTAGTTTATCGGCATATGGGAGGCTGGAAACAGGTCCTACGTAATAGGCAATCCTTTCAACTAAGAAAGGTACATTAGTGAATCCCATTACCATGACAACAACTGCCCACACTTGAACTGCCGCAATCATACGCAAAATAACCGCAGTGATAATGGATGGTTTCAATAATGGTATTGTTATATCCTTTATTATACGCCATTTGCTGGCTCCAAATATATATGCTGCTTCTTTGGTCTCTTCATTGATGTTTCCAAGCCCGGCAATCAAGATGATTAGAACTGAAGGCATTACCGTCCAAGTATCAATCAAGATAATCATGATGACGGCTTCGATACCTCTCAAGCCAAGAAATGGGATTCTCTCCTCAAGCACACTAAAGGATTGGAGTATTGAGTTGATCCAACCACTGCTAATCAAACCAGTTTTCCAGACGATTGCTACCGCGGTAGGAGTAATCGCCATGGGAATCATTACAAGAAAGAGGATTAGTTTCTGTCCTTTGAATTTGCGATTCAACAAGATTGCCAATACCAAAGCGATGACAAATTGAAGCATTACTGAAGCTACGGCAAAGAATGCTGTATTTAGCAGTGCTGGCAGGAATGTTTCTTGCTCGAACAAGAACAAGAAGTTGCCTAGCACTGTGAATTTTCCGTCTAATGTTGTGAATACTTCCTTGATGCTGATAAAGATTGGAGAAAACCAGAACACCAGATAGTAGATGAACGTCGGTGCCAGAAGCCAAAAGGGCGCTGTTTTCTTGTTGAATACTCGTCGGAGCATTTCCTTGTAGTTGCTACCGTTGTTATTAGCTAGCGCTTTTCCTTCCATATATTCCCTCCTGTTTTAAGAAAAGCAGGGCCGAAGTTTATCTTCGACCCTGCTCCAAATAGATAACTTAGTCTACGAGCAATGCTTCCAATTGAACTTGGTACGCATCCGCTTGAGCTTGAGTCAATTCGTTACCTGTCAAGAGATCTGTGTACAAATCAGTATAGATTTCCTTTACTGCACCCCATGAAGTATACAGATATGTTGGTAGTCCGGTTACTTCTGCACCAGATTCAAGAACAGCAAGTCCAGCAGCCATGATCTTGTCAGTATCAGATGTTCCAAGTTGATCAACAACTTCCATTACTGGAGAAATGACGCCACCAAGTCCTGAGCAATACAGGTAATTAACTTCTGGTTCAGTAATGAACTCGAGCCAATCTTCAGCGACCGATTGATTCTGTGCGCCTTTGACGATTCCAAAAGTCCATGCGCCAGCTGTAGATCCAGCTTTGCCAGTGTCTTCAGCAGTTGGAGCCGGTCCAAGAACGTAGTTCGCAGGTGCAGCTGAGTAAGCTGTGCCGATTGGGCCCATGTGCCCAAAGCTGAGCCACAGATCTTCTGATTCAAGCAATGCTGTTGGTTGATTCGTTTCTGATAGCACAGCTTCTGGCAAGATTGCTCCAGCGGCAGCCATGTCAGCGATAAGGTTCCACGCAGCTACAGCGCCAGCATCATTGAGAATCGGATACGTAGTGGATCCAAAGGCCAACTGTAAACCGCCCATCGGGTACATAAGTTGTGAACCAACAGTTGACATTGGGAATCCAGATTTAGCAGATCCCGTCTCTGTCTTGATGTTGATTGCCCATTCAGCGAATTCTTCCCAAGTGATAGCATCAACTGAAACGATGTTTTCTGACTCATCCTTGGTTACTTCCACTGTGTCAGGAATGTAGGGGAGAGCATCAACGTTAAAGATTGTGATGTAGATGTCAAATGAGATTGGAACAAAGTATGCTTTTCCGTCGCTCTTCGTCGATGAATCAAACATATCAGTGATCGTCCGGTCATCAAGTGAAGCTAACACATCAGTGATGTCTTCCATCCATCCGCCATTAATGTAAGGAGTCATGTTCGCTGTATCAACCATGACAACATCACTTACGACATTTTCTGAAGTCTGTTCAGTTTCAATCTTGGTTTGCAGATCAGCCTGTGTAGTATAGGTGACGTTAACTGTTGCGTCGTATCTGGCTTCAAACAATTTCACGAAAGTTGTGAAGAACACTCTCTCGCTTGCCTGTTGAAGTCCGGAGATTACCAGGTTGAGTTCTCTGGCTTCCGTAGTTGTAGTCGTTGTTGCTGTGCTCTGAGTTGTGGTTGCTGCGGTAGTTGTATCTTCTTGACAGCCGAATAGGACTATGCCAAAGGCTGCTACCAGCAACAAGCCAAGTAACTTCTTGATCATTTTGTTTCCTCCTTAGTTTTATGTTGTATAAAACGCCATTTTTAGTATAACAATCCCTAAGAGGGAAAACAATGTGAACAAAACCAAAAATGAAAGCGTTGTTTTGTGCAAAAGCACATATTAAGGCAAATACCTGTTATTTTTTACCATTTATAATGAACTATTGACCAAAAACATATACAAAGTGATTAGGTCTTTCAAGTTCCCCGTCTCAAATCCCGTTACAGCTTTCAACCTCTGCATCCGATAATAGAAGGTGTTCTTGTGGATAAAAAGCTCCTCACAAGTCCGCGATACATCGAACCCTGTCCGGACATATGCAACTAGAGTCTCTTTCAAAGCGTCACCCTTATTGCAGTTTTCCAAAGCTTCACCAATAGCTTTGATATGGTCGTTTGATTGTATTTGCAGTGCAACATCCTCAAGGACATAGTCGCTGATTTTCATTATCGATTCGTTTATATTGAGTTTGTCGGCAACCTGGAGAGCTGAATTTGCTGATTCAAATGACTGATACATGTTTGTTGAATCATACCCTACATAAGCAGCTTGGATCAAATCATTGCTCGTAAGAAGAACCTTGATTCGTTCGATCAGGTTTTCGCCACTAAGAAAAAAGACGACCGCATTAAGCATGCTTTCACGAATGACGTACTCACCCTTATGCAACATCTTCCTAATAAAATCTGTCACTTCACTACTGCTTTCCTTGACTTTGAGAATCACCGCTGTTCGCTCTAGAGACAAATCGATGCCCAACTCGCTCGCCAGCGATTTGGCTACTTGACCTTCCAGAAACTCCGGATTAATTGTCAACTCGTTGAAAAAATCACGTGTTTTTGTGTCTCTGGCATAAGCGCGATTATCGTAGATTTGCTTATCAATCATCAATTCTGCTGTAACTCTGACGATATTGGCAATCGGCTCAACTTCTTTTGGTTCACCGGAAACGCCTATGACTCCGACTATCTCGCCCTTGTAGCGGAAAGGAACATTGATTCCCTTTTTTTCTAGTTCTGTGTCCTCGTATATAAAATAGGCTTCGTTCAGCTCTAAAGCTTTAATCGCACCAAAATGCGCCTTGTTGATTCGCATGGAATTTCCGCTGGCAATTATTGTGCCTGATTTGTCCATGATGTTGATGTTATACGGAACAATCATCATAATGTTATCAACGATCTTCTGCGCAAGATCATAATCCAACCCGGCCTGAAACATATTACTCCCCCTTTGATTATTCGTCTATATAATACCATATATACTGCTGATTAATCCACCACATTTTGTGATATAGCACAAAAAAACCAGACTACTGTCTGGTCGATTCATTATTATATTTTCCTTAATTTCTCGATGATAATTTTGCTTATGACCTCATAACCTCTCTCGTTCGGATGAACTTTGTCTTCGTAAAAATCATTCACGTTGGCAATGGTGAATTTAGTTTCCAATCGCATGTTTACGAAATCCACCTTGTAAGTCTCAGCCAGATCGATGACTGCATTTTCAAAATCCAACAGCGTATTTCCGGAAAGATTTTGTGTTTCAAATCCATCTCCAGGTTCATGATTTCCTCGAGCGGTTTCAAAACGAAATATTGGCGTCAGAAATAGAAAGTTCGCAATTGGACACTCTTGTTTCAATCTACTGTATATGTCCTGAAAATTGCGCTTGAACTCATCTACTGACACTCCGTAGAACCAATCGTTGGTCCCGTGCCAAATCAAGATTGCAGTAGCGTCTCTGTCGTAACGATTATAGCGAAAAATTAGCTTGTGAAGATTGTTAGGTGTCTCTGGACTCAGCCCACTGGCTCCGATCGCGTAGTTACTGATGCTGGAAAAAACACTCTCAGACTCCAATATTCTTTGATAACCCCCATTTCCATGAGTTATCCCGGAAATCGAGTCGCCATAAATGATCAATTTTCGTGGTTTCATGATTCGACAGGTATATGAAACTTGGCATTTCCAGAAATCTGTATCAACTTGTGTCTCTCATTAATAGATATTTCCAGATCGAAAGTATCGGTCGTAATTACTTCTATTTGATATCCATCAACACATTTACAGGCTTTTAAGCCAGCCTTCTTCCCCAAGAAAGCATAATTTCGACAACCTGAATGCTCTCTGTCAGAATCTATCTCCCAAATCAATTTGTTGTTTGTTGCATCCGCTTTAAGCCCTATATGATACTGCAGAAAGTATAAGATAGGACCGATTCCTGTCCAACCCACATAGTCACCCTTATCTGAATCTCCAGAGGTCAAAGCATCTGCTGGATAGCTTTCCCATATAGTTCCAGTTTTCAAGTATACTTTCATTACTGCACTCAGGTGCTTTAGAGCGATTTCTTTGGCCAACTTATGCATACCATAAATCTCCAGTCCGTCGGTGACCATCAGGTTCGTCGGAGCCCACACTCCCCCTGACCAATATCCGCCATCAGATTTGAATCCTTCTTCATCTGCGGATAGACTAGGGATCGGATGAATTCTATTGAAACACGACCGATCCTGGATCTTAGAAGCTAACTTCTTCGCTTGTTCAGTGTCACAGATTTTGGCAATCAGTGGCCAGAACCCTGCAATCGTTTTGATTCTTATCTGTTTCAAGTCTTGATCCAAGTCATAGTAAAACCCTGTTTCATCGTCCCAAAGAAAATCGTTGATCAAACTCGATAGAGCCACCACTTCATTGTCATAAAACTCTATTCGTTTGACATTCTCTGAAAGGCCAAGTTCTCGATAAATCAGAGCCATCATGCGTGCAAATAAGACCATTTCCGAAGAAATATCAACGCCAATGAAAAGCCTTTTGTTTCTTGGCGAGTTGTCCATGCTGGCCCAATCTGTGACATACAGTCCACTTTGATGACGGATCTGGTCCCGCAAAGCAAGATAATACCGATGCAGCGGTTCATGTACAACCGCTAATCTTGCTTTATCTTTGGTATGTAAATAATGATTGTACTCTGCATACGACAATATCGGGTGGTTTAGATTGTCCAAAGTGTAGAAGGGCTTGACTTTTGGCGTACGACCAAGATCGGGAAAATACCTATTTGTTGAAGCGGTGACATCGTTGATCCCACGATAAACATAATGATTATGAAAGAAAGAATTCAAAGGTAGATTCTCTGGATTGACCCATTTCGAATAATCCTTGCCCGTCGCCTTGTCAAACTCTCTGGGAATCAAACCGTCATCGAGTTGACGATGATAGAAGTTATCAAGTGTTTTGATCCCCGGCAAAAACTCGGAAAATGGGCTCAAGAAGCGAGAAATAAATGCGCTGTCCCACAGAAACAGGTTCTGGTTAAAAGCAGAATCTTGGTAATTAGCGACCATTTCTTCATGATTTTCCGGTGCTTTGGCATTCTTGAACGCAAGTCTCAAAGTAAACCAGTAAAGTTCCAATAACTCCTCATCGTCAGTTATTGGTGCAGGCAAAAAATCCTTGACTGACTCGAATTCATGAATAGATTCTAAAACGTAAAATTTTGCGGGAAAATACTTGCCACGGCTTAACACCAAATCAATCATCTCCTCGGTTGACAACATAATTTTACCAAATCATCCACGGTTTTGCACTGTTCAAAAGCACAAGTTTAAACAAAGTTTTTCAGGTTGAGGCCATATCATGATCTTTATGTTTCTAAAGGCTTGCTCAATTGAGAAGATCGAGCCTTCAAGAATGCTGTATTGTGAAGTTTCTGTGAATAATCCAGCAATCACCAATAAGCTGGTTGCTAAACCCGTATATTTGGCACAAAAAGGAGGAAACACACAAAATGAAAAGGAATTTGTTAAAAGGTATTGTCATTACAGGTTTGGCTTTGGCAACAGTTCTTACGGTATCATTCGTCAGCGTCGATGCAAAAAGCGTTTATAACGAATATGCAATCAATGAGTTGAGTTTCGAAGTTGACGAAAACGTTCAATACACCTTGCAAGAAATGCTTGATTACGCAATCCAAGATGAATATTTAGCTCAAGCAGAATATCAGGCAATCATCAATGAATTCGGTGATGTGATGCCGTTTGTAAGAATTCTAGTTGCGGAAGAGGCCCATATCAATCTATTGCTTGGTCTTTATGAAACATATGGTTTGACAGTTCCCGAGAACACAGCAGTTGATAACGTTGTGATTCCCGAGTCAATCAGCGCCGCCATCGCTACAGGAGTTGAAGCCGAAGAAGCCAACATTGCTATGTACGAAGCGTTTCTAGCCCAGACTGATCTTCCTGAAGATGTCCGATCAGCGTTTGAGCAACTCAAAGCCGCTTCCGAACATCATCTCAGCGCCTTCTCAAGAGATCGATACAATTACTATGGCGAAGATATGAAAAATCAATTTAAGAACATGTTCCGCAAGCATCTTGGCCAAGGAAGAGGCAACGGCCAGGGTAGAGGAAATCGTTACCAAACAATGCAGATGAATCCAGAATTTGCATCAGTCAACCCAAACTTGCCTAACGACTAGCAATACGAACAGTCTTTACAAGAAACCCATTGAATATTCAATTTTCAGCAAGCAAGACACATATATTTTCGTGGGAAGCAGAGACTAGAATGAATAGCAGTGTCGCTCTAAAATCATGCGGCATCCAATTATAAGGATGCCGCATTTTCTTTTATTAGTGATTTTGAAACAAAGGGTAAATCGCATAATTGAGCTCAATTACATTATATATAACAACACAACTCAATTGGAATCAAGATCTGCAACATTTGCGAAATATCCAATCAGGGTTTTGGTTTCCACAAACCTTAAAAAAACCTTGTAATACCTTGATGAATTTACCGATTCTCGTTGCGCCGACAATGCTGGGATCATTATGACCCACAGCCAATCTGAAATCAATCAACATAAATCAATTCACAGGGGAAAAAATAGGCCCCACATGTTGATTCGCAGTTGATCCTATGATGACGTCGTTTTTCCAACGGTTGTAACTTGAAGAATCATAATTTGATTCGTATTCTGCAACTATATTGTTCCAGAATTTCTGATTAACTGATTTTCTATATGAGTCAACTGCCAAGATGCCCGTACCTAATAAGAGCATCAAGTAGGCTACAAAAGCAAACCCAACAATATAGATCAGGACAAAAATGAAATGCGGCACCAGCGGTTCAATGGAGGTCAGCACGGGTAGGTGGTTGTTATATTGAGGATTGATGAAGAACATATTGAAAGTACCTTCAGCAATCCATGTATTATGCACAAAATTCAGCAATATCGCCAACACAGCGAGAACTGAAAAAACTGCGGTTGCACTGACAATCGAAGTGGGAACAAGTTTGACTTTATTTAGAAGCAGGGCAATGCCTACAACCATCATGGCTCCGTGGTGTATCATCGTCTGGATATTTATTCCAATCGTAGCGACGAATACATCGTTCGGATAGATCATGGCCGCAAGTCCCGCGAAAAAACCGTAAGTTGCAAGAAAATTTATAAAAGCTTGTTGGATTTTCTTATTTTTGGTTAGTCCCGCAATCAAAGCAATGTACATCGGCGTCGAGCAAAACTGAAACGGGAAAATGTACCATTGATAGTTCCAGTCTGCCTGAAAGCTGAAAATGAGCTGCTTATAAACTTCAAATGTTAGCAAAAGACTGGCAAAAACGAGCAAAAAGCGTCTCAATTGACTCTCATCAGCCTTCTTAAGCCATCGTACCGCAAGCACAGAAGCAAGAACAGCACTACTCAAGGCAAGATAGTGAAACCAGCTTTGCGATAGTGACTGATAAGGTACAGGTGTATTCATTTGTCCATTTAGGAAATCGAGAATTAGTTCAATGAATTTCATCAGTAATCTCCCAGAGTTAGATAGTTATTTAATATTATACCATATAACTGAAGGATATAGTTCACATAATCATCACAATTAATGAGATTTTAATCTATTAAATGTGGCCACAATCCATTGACTTTGATCTGCCTTTATTGTGACAACTTCAGATATTTCCGGAGTAGAGTTCATCTGTTGACATCCAAAGAAAATACCCGAATACTTAACTAAGCGAGGTTCCTTAGTTTAATCTTCGGGTTATGTGAATTTCGTAACTGCCGCAAATCGATAACTTTCATTGTTTCGCGCAATAATGACACTTCTTGGACTGAAAGTGATTTATAGGAAATCTTGTCCTCCATTGACTTGAATGGTTTCTCCTGTTATGAATGAAGCTTTCTTGCTGACGAGAAAAGCAATGACTGAAGCAACTTCAGAAGCCTCTCCAAAACGTTTCATTAGGATCAAGTTTTTCCATGATTCGAACAACTGTGGATTCTTGGTCTTTGTCTCTTGATGAAAAGGCGTGTCAATTGTTCCTGGGCTGACAGCATTGACTCTAATTGAGAACTTCGCAAGATCTTTGGCCAAAGCTCGAGTCAAAACCATCACTGCGCCCTTTGCGGTTCCATACACACCAGCTCCAGGCCCACCAGCGTTATAGCCTGCGATTGAAGTGAAATTTATCACTGAAGCATCGTCTGATTTCTTAAGGTACGGAATTGAAGCTCTCGTGACAAAGAAAACAGTGTCAAGATTCAACGCCATCACTGAACGATAAAATTCGGTGGACATATCTTCGAAGCTGCTTCTGCCAAAAAGCCCCCCGGCAGCATTGATCAAGGCATCGATTTTTCCGTGTTTGAGTCCGATTGCGGCAATCTGTTGGTTGACCTGGGCTTCATCGGTACAGTCAAAATTGACATATTCGGCAGAGATGCCTTCCTCCGTCAGTTTCTTGACGCACTCTACGCCTTGATCTGGGAAAATTCCGTTTAGTACAATGTGATAATCATCAAGACCCAGCTCTCTAGCAGTCGCGAAGCCGATACCACCAGTTCCGCCTGTTATTAATGCAACTCGTTTCATTCCTAATTATCCTCCTTGATGAAGTCCTCGCGTTGAGGTGTGAAAACGTCTAGCAATCTTCCTGCTTCAAGACAGATGCATCCGTGAATGATATCTGGTGGAAAGTAAATAGAGTCCCCTTTGGTGATATCATGGTAATCAGCTCCGACGCGAAAACGGAACTTACCTGCGATCACATAGGTAACCTGTTCATGAGGGTGAGCGTGCTCTGCCCCAATTCCACCGATGTCATAAATCACTTCTACCGCCATCAAATTTTTCATGTGAGCAAGCACTTTTCGCGAAACGTGTTGGTCAAGCTGTTCGAGCTGAACTTCGTTGTTTCGCCATACATTTCTCATTATTATCAATCCTTTCCCTCTATTTTCCATCTGACGATGAACTTGGCATCTCTACTTGAGCAACGAATGATAAATGTATCTCTAGTTTCGTTGGCAGGATTATCCAGTGTTTTCATCAGATAAAGTTTCATCTTTCCATACAGTGTAATCAAGGAAGTCAACTTAACACCTTCAAGATCCCACTTGAGCAGTATGTGTTTGTTTCTGTCTATTACTTTTCCAAACTCTTGAAGATATTGATAGCCGTTGGCGTAAAACCCAGGATCAGCTTTTGCTTTTTTCGGCGGATCGACCAACTTTGCTTGTGAGTGAAAGACATAATCTAATGAAACCGGTTCAGAGGCAGAAGTTTCAAAAGTGTCCACAAAACCATTTTCGGTCAACTTGATTGTTCTGAAAAAATCGACACATGGTTCATCCGATGTGATTGAACCAGGTTGTATTGTCGGAATATTTGACTTGACAATCATTGACTCAGCCTCTTCAGATGTGCAATGCTCTATTCTAGACAAATATGCTATGACTTCATCATTGTTCATCGAACGCTTCAGGGAGTTTAATGATTGAGTTTCTTCTCGATACACATCTAGAGTGCTGGCTTTTACGTAGTCTTTCCTGAAGAAGATGCACTTTCCTTGTCTCAGAGAAACATGGTTCTTGCCGTTAACCACCACTGTAGAATGGGCTAGAGACGTACGATACCATTCATTGCAGATGGTGGACCCGTATCCTGAATTAGACAGCTCTCGGGTCAACATTTTGCCATCAATAGTGACTTCGATGTTCATCTTGTCTGGATGGGCGTGACTTGGGGTGTTGTGCCCGTATTTCAAAAACACATTGATCCTGTCATTCTTTAGAATGACACATTGTGAACTCTTCAAATTGGTTGAAGATCCAACTGATTTTTGATATGAGATCTGCTCAAAGTCGGGATTCCAAGTCAATCTCTCTAAAGATATGCGATCGTCATAGTAGTAAGGCGTTGACAGCGGCAAACCTTTGCGTTTGACTGGACTGGCATCGATCTGTGCTGCAAATTCGCCGATGTCTGAATATCTGCCAAAATACTTTGAAGCCATGTCATAAACATGAAGATATGTTTTAAGGTTGATGTCCGGCCACCCATCGTTGGGATTTGGAAGAACCTGATTGTCAAAGGCATATTGTCTTGGCATGAGAAGCATTTTCCTAACCTGCATGATAAATCTTTTGTCTGGGTGGAACTTGCTAGATTGGGCAAACAACAAAGCGGTCATAAGGGCTTCCAACAGGAAGAAATGATAATGAATCGATCCCTCATACCATAAACCATCTTTGCTTAGCCCTTCTTTCAATTGTTGATATAAACCGAATTTACCATTGAATGCGTCATCGATCAATTTCGTGTTGTCTGTGAACGCTCCGATCACAACAAGCGCACTGCAGTACCAAACAGGAATGTTGTGAATCTTGTTGATTTGACTAATCAATAATTCCGAAGCGTTTTCGCATAATCTATGTATCGAGGCAAGTTCTTCATCTGTCAGGAGATTTTTGACGATTGAGAATGCCGTCAACATCCTCATAACAAAAATAGCTTCATTCAGTCCTTGTGGCATGATCCTTCCACATCCCCATTTTGTGGCGGAAACGGATTGGAAATTCTCGTTCTCTTTGTTGTGCAGAGAATAATAGTCATATTGCCTTACATAGGTATCGATCATCAACCGAATATGATCTTGATAAATCTTCTTACGCGTCAGACGAGAGAGAAGCGCAGACATCCACAGACTGATGACTGCTTGATTTCTGTAGAGCGTAATCCAAACATCATCATACAGTTGATCTGTATAGTTTCGTTGACAGATTGGACAGACATGCAATTTCCGGTTCTTGTGATCATATGACAACGGAGCTCCATCAGTCGAACAGAAATAATGATGTCCCCAACGACTATGATTTTCGGGTCCATCTTCGAAAGTCAAGAAGAAATCCTCAACTTTGTCGCTCATGTCATGGAGCATATCGACATAATCAGGATTAGTCATCAGACGTTTTTTCAACTGTGAAACATCAAATTGCTTCATTGTCAACTACCTCTACTTCTGTGTGGGCATTATTCCCAAATCCGAGTTGAACCAGTCGAAGATGCCTTTCGGCTTCGCCACCAATGTCCTCGGTTAGGTCGATGATGAACTGTTCGTTTTCCCTAGCATTCAATTCATAAGTTATTCTGTCGATTCTATTGCCAAACTTGACTTCCAGCATGCCCGGTGTAGATATTATGTGCAGATCATCGAACGACAGAACATTGAGGAATAGTTCGCTTTCCTTTGGCAGGCTTTCTGTAACGGAGTCAATCATGGCTACAGTATGATAGTCGTTAGGTTCTTGAGGTGTGAACAAGGCCTTGATCGGCTGAACCTCCTGATATATGGTATGTTTGCTTGGCAATATCCGGTATAAACGGAGGTCATGCTTCTTCTTGATGGATATGTACTCGTGGCTCACGACAGGAACGACATCTGAATGAAAATGCCAGCGGAAGTGATGCTGCTGCAATGATAACAATTGATCAAAAATTAGAACATAATCAAGTCTCGGCGTGATGATTGTTCGGGTTGAAGCGAGGATTTTTGCATCGTCATGAAAAGTTCCAGAATTATCGCACTGATAGACTGCTATTCCATCCAAATCACGAGCGAAGATCACACGTCCTCCATAGTTTTCATATGAAAGGCTTCCTTGGTTCAGTTTTTCCCGGATTGAAGCTCCATAGACATCACTGACCATTTCCACTTCCGCCCCATAATCTCCTGCCGTAACCAAATTGTGGTGTTTCATTGCGCAATTACGATTATATCCATCGTCAATCGCGTAGAAATCCTCTTCACAGGCGAAAATGAAATGGGAATTGTCAGGATGATGATGGCTCAGGCCAAGAACGTCGATCCCCGAGTCAAGGTAACGTCTTGCCCGCTCAAATTGCTTGTTACCTCCCGGTTTAGAGCATTTGATTGAGAACATCTTTGATTTGTTCTTGATATTCATGAGCCCAAGATCGGGGAAGAAGGAATAATCATAATCACGGCCAATCGGAGTCTCAATCACTTCCGGATTGTACCAGATCAATGCAAGCCCTATTTCCGGCTTGATTCCTGGCTTAATGTGAGATTGCATCTGCTCCTCATCATAAAAATTTTTCAAGACATAATTTCCAAAGAACTGAGCCTGTCCATCATTATACCTGCTCGCGAGACAGTAATAGATTGCTATGCTGTTGCCACTCCGATAATCATGGGCATCACCATAGTTGAGTGATTGTTTCAGGTCTGACAACGACTGTGATAGTCTGAAATTCATTGTGTTTTTCAAAAACTCGCTGGAGGCAAAATAATCTAGTCCCTCGAATTGTCTACTTATATCAGCGTAGACAAGCAGCCAAAGGACGCCATAATGCCAGTAAGGTACACCTTCATAGTCAGATCCATCATCAGCCAAATCATCAAAAACATGCCGAAAGTTTTCCTTTGCAGCTTCAACCCAAGACTGAGCCAACGGATACTCTTCCCTGAGAACATAACCCACTGTAGCCAATCCGGTCATGTTTATCCAATTATGATTCTGGAAGTACTGTGTAGACCAACCTTTGCCATAAGTCCTAACACGATGATCGTATAATATACCACCTTGAAGGATTAACTTGCGTCTGATCTCTTCCTTCTCGGCAGCACTTAGATAAGGATGAAGATAATGGTATCCCAGTGATAATCCAAATAGTATCCATGATGCAGACAAATCTACATTGACAAGATAGGCATAGCCCCACACTTCATGTTGACATACAGTCTTCATCCATCTTTTGGCTTCATCAAGATAGACACTTTTCTTAGTGATCAGATAAAGTAAGGCCAAGTTGAAGATTGCGATTCCCATATATGTTGTTGAAGCTTCTGGAGCAGTTTCAGGTAAATCCATTTTTCTGTATTCTGCAGCGATTTTTACCAATTCGTCGAGCAATAACTGTTTTGAGGCTACGGACTCTTGGATGAACTTCTCATCATTGGGAATCAATATGAATTCTTTCATGAGGACATTCTCCTTTTCTTGATGTAGCCGATTACGACGGTTTCAATCTTGGTCCACGAGAAGTACAGTAAACCATAGATGACGCCAAATGAAATCGGTTCTAGCATCAATACCGGCCTTCCGTATGGATCAGTTATACCTATCAGACCGAGCAACGAATCAATGATGATATAGATACACCAGATTCCAATCGTAATCACTAACATTTTGCCAAAATGCATCAAGTGCCGAATGGACCTAACCCACACTGATTCTGCGAAATATGCTTTCGAATCCAAAGTTGTTTTGAACATTCCTCGAATCACAGGATTGACAATGATCATATTCGTGATAAACAAAGCTAAGGCCAAAAAGAAGATCATTTGAAAAAGAAAATTCTCCGATTCATTCTCGCCGCCGCCGATTGGTGACCATGCAACAAAAAGGCATACCATTCCAGCAACCCACATTCGCAAAAACAAGGCGATGATTTCATCTTTGTTCTTCTTGTTCACCGGACTCTTTCCCGCTTTCCGAAAGTTATCATTCCGTAGATTATTATTGCAGCAGCTATTCCGTTCACAGTAAAAGCTGCCTTAACTAAATTGACGCTCTTGACGATATCAATATAATCAACAATATTATCAGGATTTGTCAATTGCAGCAGATAAATGATGCCAAATCCGGCTGCGATAATCAACGATACAAGACCAACTAACATTTTCCTACGGGTTGTTGCTCTCAAAACATTGAAAATCGACACGAGGCCGAAAAGTATGAATAGAAAATTGAACATACCAATTCCTGTTGAAGGCATTCCGGCAGTGTAATTGGATGCTCCTTCGGTTGCGACTGTCAATTTCACCCTGATTAGAGCTTCAATGTGGATTTGTGAAAGTGCAAGTTGTGACAACGCGGATCCAGTGACAAGTAGCGCAGAGAACTGTCGTGGTTGACCAAGTGCTGATTCGTGAATCTTACTCCAAATATTCCGAATCAGTCTTGATAATGATTGAACTGTCTTTTTTACCATAGATTTCGCGCTATCGAACTGTGCGTTCATGAAATCACCTCAATCAGAGCTTCAGTTTCAGGGTCAAAGAAATGAACGTTTTCAAGCGAGACGTACAAATCGACAGTTTCACCAGAATTACGGTACTCACTATTTTCGACCTGTGCAACAATCTCAGTCTGATTTAAGCAGAATCTCAATGTTGCATTCGCTCCTAGAAGTTCAGAATAGTTGATTTTCCCAGATATCTTCCGCTTCAATAAAGCAACATCAGGATTTGCTGAAACAAGGAGATGTTCAGGCCTGATCCCGATAATCACTGTTTGTCGACCAGACACTCTTTGAATTTCAGTCGGAGTCAACTTGATGGCAAATGCGCCAGAAACAAATCTGTCCTCAACGATCTGTCCTTTAAGAAAATTCATTGCTGGACACCCGATAAAACCAGCAACAAACATGTTTGCTGGGCGTCGATATACTTCATATGGTGTCCCAATCTGTTGGATAACACCATTGTTCATGACCACAATTCGCGTAGCCATGGTCATAGCTTCGACCTGATCGTGCGTAACATAAATAATTGTCGGTTTGATCCTGTTGTGGAGTAATATGATCTCTCTACGTGTTTGCGCGCGCAGTTTAGCGTCAAGATTCGACAGTGGCTCATCCATCAGAAACACTTTCGCATTTCTGACAATAGATCTTCCCAAGGCAACTCTCTGACGCTGACCGCCACTGAGATTTCTTGGAAGACGATTCAGTTCATTATCGAGTTTGACAATCTCTGATACTGCTATTACTTTATCATGTATTTCATCACATGGACGCTTTCTAACTGTCAAGCTGAAGCCCATATTCTCATATACAGTCATGTTTCCATAGAGTGCATAATCTTGAAATATCATCGCAATGTCTCTGTCAACAGGAGGTTTGTCATTCACGCGCACGCCGTCAATCTCGAGGTTCCCTGCAGTAATCTTTTCAAGCCCAGCAACCATCCTCAGAACAGTAGATTTTCCGCACCCCGAAGGCCCGACAAGAACGATGAATTCTCGATCATATATTTCCATATTGAAATCAACAACGGCTTCTACGCCGTTGGGATAGACTTTTTTTATGTGTTCAAAACGCAAATTTGCCATAAGTTCACCTACTTCGTCAATTGGCTTTTGCCAATGTTGTTTTCCGCGATTACCTTGGCGCGGATTCGGTTTCTGAAGTAAGATAGCCCTGAAGCCGCAAACGCTGACACCACGGCTAATATGGCGCTTATTTTGGCGATTATAAGGTCGCCACCCGCTACTCCTGTCGGGATATTCAATAATTGATATGTCATGATGGCAGCGTACAGCAAAGGTACAAATTGAAACTTGCGATTATACACTTTTATTTCTTCAGCTGTAAGAAAAGCAGCCAAAAGCATAACTATGTTGATTAGGGATACTGCAGAAATCATATGGTCAACTTGCATGCTCTTCAGAACAAAGCTAGTATAAGCCACCAAACACGCGATGAAAATGAACATGAATGCGTAAGCGCCTTTATTGGTCTGATATAGTAATCTCTTTGGCCGTTTCATTTTCCTTTACCTCCCACAAGAAGTCTCAGGACCCAAATCAACGAGACCAATGTGAATATTGCCGAACACGTGATCAATGATAAATAAAGTGCCGGTCCGTTGCCAATCCAAAAGTTACCAGGTTGTACAAAACCAAGCAATTCAGCCAGGCCGGCAGTTGCCTCTGGCCACATTGTGTCAGTTTCAGAATATGACACATTTAACGAAATGATCTTCTGATACGATAACGAGTTGATTACTATCGCGGTCAACCCTACAAGACAAGCAAGCAGATTACTGATGACACCTGGTCTTCCCTTTCGATACCCAAGGATGAGTGTGATTGCAGATCCCACAACCAATATTAAGCTCCAATTAAACAATATCTTATTTGTCTCTTGAGCAACTGCAACAAAATCAATGACTGATGGATCGAGAAAATCTTGATAGAAGGCAAGCGTAGTTACATCAGTTAGCATAGCCAAAGTGTAAAAAAAGCCCAAATAGATACCGAGCATGAATATGAGATAGACAATGTATGTGTATAATCTGGTCTTGGCCATAGCCCCTCCATCAAAACCGACTTGTTTTGTCTGGCAACTGGAGAGCGAGGATCTCGCTCTCCAGCGCAGACAAGGAGAAAGATAGTATTATTCGTCGCCTGACATTCTACTGAATGCTAGTTGATAAATGTAAATATAGGTTCCTACTCCGGCTGCAATGAACATTGCTTTGACTTCTTCAGAAGTCTGAGGAATTCCTTCACCAGTCTTTGAACCTAGGAAAGCCATCATGCGGTCAATTAACTGTGCGTCACTTGTCATGGTTGTAGTCGTTGCCAGCAAGGCATTTTCCGCACTGGTCAGCGAGAAAATCGGCGGCACAAGTTGATAATATGGATTTTCAGCACTGTAGGAGTTCATCATCACACCATCACCATCATTGGCACCATAGTAAAGCTGCCAGCTCCACATTCCATTCGCTGAGGTTGACTGCAATTCGAATCCAATTACTTTTTGATAGCCAATCGGAATCTGAGCACCAATATGATCTCGCAAGAATGATGATATGTCGCCATTGGTGACTGCAGTTGCTTTGTCCCGAGTCCAAGTTGAGAATAATGGTCCTTGAACGCCGTCAGTTGGATTAGTATAGAATTGATCAGGAACCCATAAATCTGGAGTTCCATAGTTCTGGACCTTTGCTCCTTCTACCGAGAACAAGTAATCAAACAGCCTCAGCGCGCCATCAAGAGCTTCATCGCTGATGTTTGCGGAGATGCCCCATCCGTCTGGTTTAACAACCCTGGTATTTTCAACATAATGAATGAATTCACCTTCGGATACCGGTGTTGTAGTCAAAGGTGGTAAGAATGCCTTGACATCATCTTGTCCACCAGAAGCGGCAGTTGTAGAGGAAGTCCAGTCATAGCACATGAAGCCATACTCCAATTGTGTTTCGACCGTGTCTTTGAAAATGTACCCGGTTCTGAGGTTAGTTGTGTTTGCAGCACCGGACAGTTTTTCGTCAACCAAGCCTTCGGAGAACATTGCACGGATACGATTGAGATTTTGCAAGAAATCGTCTTGGAAATATGAGTACTGCAAATCGCCGTTCTCATCAAGATAAAATCTTGATCCATATGAGTCGGATCCGTGGACTCTTTGCCCACCAAAGAAAAGGATTAGACGTAGTACTTCTTCACGATAGTTAGATTGGCGAGCATAGAATGGCCATATAACTGTTCCAGGTTTTGCCGACCCGTAAGCTTCTTTAGAAAGCGAAAGGGGCGACAACTTGATTACACGCCACAAGGCTACAAGCTCATCAATATCGTATTGTCCAGTTTCATCAAGATACAAGTCTGATCGTTTCGCAAGTGTCGGATACGTCGCGTCAATGTAGTCTTTCAACACCTGCAATGCGGTTGCTTGATCGAGCACCCCACCGGTGGCGGCTGCATTTTGGAGATCGACTACATTTGTAGTTTGTCTTAATCCACCATATGGTAAAGTCTCTGTGCCTGTTTTCCAGTAAGCTTCATAAGCGACGTTCAACGTAGCAGTCTCGGTTTCCAAAGTGAACGGGCTTCCATTAACTTCTCCATCAAGCAATGCGGTTACCCAACTGTATCTTCCGAGAAACATTCTGGCGTAATTGTTGATTTCTGCGATGTAGGGCAGATGATAGATTCCACCGTCAGACGCTGTGATGGCACTCATGACCAACGGATTGGCAGCTAGATACGCGCTGACATTCGGCATTTCTGCCATATGCTCAGACAAATCTACGAAATAACCATCAACTCCAGCACTCATGATTTTCTGCCCAAGATTCGGCCCACCGAAGATATCCGCACCTTCGAATTGATTGGCAGCCGCTAAATCAAACATGTCTGCCGGTTTTTGCCCAGGCGTTGCAACATCATCGATCTCGATATTGACTTCGTTCTGAATATACTGCCATAGAGGCTTCAGATCTCCAGAATCGATAATTGTGCCATCGGGCATTTCAAGCGGATTGGCCTGCAAGTAAGTAAACAATCGTTTGTCGTTCTCACCAGCTACGTTGATTACCAAATCAACGGGTGGCTCAGTTGCGGTGGTAGTGGTCGTTGTTGTTCCTGCGGAACTTTGTGTTGTTGTTCCGGCATTGGTAGTCGTTCCGGTGGTAGTCGTTCCTGCCGCCGTCGTTGTAGTCTGCGTCGTAGTAGGCACAGTGGTTGTCGTGCCTTGGCAGGCAACGAAACCAAAAGCAAAAGCCGTCAACAACATGAATCCTAAGACTTTTTTCATTACTTCCCTCCAATATTCTTTCATTTATTTTTAACTATTGCTAGTTATCTCATCCTTTGACTCCGCCGAGATTTACACCCCGGGCGAAATATTTCTGAATATACGGATAGACGATCAGTATCGGAATAATCGAGCAAACAAGAATCGCGTATGCATAGGAATCGGGCGAAAATGTGAGATTATCAATCACCATGTTTTCAATCAAAGTCCTATAGGTCATGATTTCGGTTCTCAAGAAAACTTGAAGAGGTTTCTCGTTCGCGCTTTGCAACAGGATGCTTGCCCAGAAATAACCGTTCCATCGACTTGTTGCGTAAAACAAAGTCACTGTCGCGATAGCCGCTGTTGACATCGGTAAGTAGATCCTAGAGAACGTTTGAAACTCATTTGCTCCATCAATCCGCGCGGCTTCTTCTATTTCTTTCGGAACTGATTCAAAGTAGTTTCTTAACAAGATAATGTTGAAAGCTTGGACACCGAATGCTACTATGATTCCCCAACGAGTATCCACGCCCATCTTCATGTAATTGAGATATAAAGGGATCATTCCAGCTGAGAACCACATCGTAAAGACGACAAAAAAGTTTAGTTGTCTTCTCATCAGTAACTTACGCTTTGAGAGAGCGTAAGCTCCAGTTGTCGATATGAACATGCTCCAAATAGTTCCAAAAACCGTGTAGAAAAGCGTATTTGTGTACGATATCCAAAAACCATTCCGAGCAAACAATATCTTATAGACCTGGAAGTCGAGGTCGACCGGAAGAAAGACAACTCTTCCAGTCTCATATGCAGCTCTTCCACTGATTGACGCACTGAAGGCATAAATAAGTGGATATAGAGCTATCACAACCAAGGCGGAAATAAGTAGATATGCGATAATTTTAAAAATCACGTCACTGCGCGACAGTCTGTCCATAATCCACCTACCAGAGCGAAGTGCTCGACACCTTGCGGCTAATGAAATTCGCGCCGATAACCAAGATGAAACCGATCAAAGTGTTGAAAAAATCTGCTGCACCAGCAAGAGACATGTAAGTTCCTTCCAACCCTACTCGATAGACAAATGTGGATATTACATCGGCAGTCGAATAGGTCGAAGCATTGTACAACAAGATGATTCTCTCGTATCCTACCGCAAGCATTCCGCCTATTCTGATAACCAACATTATTGTTAGAGTTGGTGCCATACCAGGAAACGTAACGTAACGAATTTCCTGAAGCTTATTCCCTCCGTCAACACGTAATGCCTCATAAAGCACTGGGCTGATACCCATGATTGCGGCGTAATAAACTATGGAATTGTATCCTGCTTCTTTCCACAATCCAGTTATTATGTACATCGGCCTGAAATATTTCGCAGTTTCAATGATCTTGACTCCAGGCTCAATAAAATTGATATCATAAAAGACCTTTGCTAAAATACCCGTGTGATCGACGCCATAGTAGACCAAGGTTATGACAAGTCCAGTGATGGTAACTTCTGAAAGAAAATGCGGTAAATATAGTATGGTTTGTGAAAACCGCCTAAAAAAGTTGTGTGATATCTCACCCAGCAAAAGAGCCAAAATTATCGGCACCGGGAACCCAAAAACCAAACCATATATGCTAATCAGAAAAGTATTCCGGAACGCTCCCCAAAACATGGTTGAATATGCTGTCCCCGTAATCAACTGCTTGAAGTTGTACAGGCCAACAAACTGGCTGCCGAGAACCCCGTCAATCGGTCGATAGTTTTTGAAGGCAATCAATAAGCCTGTCATTGGTTTGTAAGACCACAAAACAAACCAGACTATCATTGGCACCAACATGACATAGAGCTGCCATTCAGTTTTAAGGTGCGACGTGATTCTTCTAAAAGCCGCAGATCTAGTCATGCACTATTGTCTCCTTCTGAGCATCCAAGATGTAAGAATACATGTCAACAATCAATCCTTTTCCAAAACGATTGATAAATACAAACGCAATAACTGTGATTACCATATTGAATAATTCAGCGACTAAGTATGAATAAACAGAGATTAAAAAGTTATCTCCTGAAATTGCGAGTATAAATCCTTTTGCTATTGCAACAAATAAAAATGCACTGAAGAGATATAACAGAGTATGTGAAATAGAACTGCTGATTCTCTGTTTGTCAATAAACTTGAAAACTAAACAAGCCCCACCAACAAAAAGGTTAGCGACAACATAGAATCCAAAATGTACCCAATATGCGTCTATGACTGTCCTCATTAAGAGCATCGGGATGCCAGCAACAACATACGTAATGGCACCAAGATGATTCCATCTGACAATCGCAATCGTTGATATGAGCAAACCAAAATTAAGATAGAACATTGGGTTTGACAATTTGATATAAGCGTATTCACTGATGAAGGACGTTAAGAGTGCCAAAAGCGAAAAAACGGTCAAATCGGCAAAACGATATTTTGAATAACTCATAAAAACGCTCCAGTTCTCAAATCCGAATAACACACGGTAACCATTCGTATTTGCGTATAGTAATCCGCTGTTCATTTTCATGTTTTTTCTCGTACAATTCGTCGATGATCCGATGCAGAAAAATGACAAACTATTTTATAAAAACGCTTTTTTTTGCATACCAGAATAATTATAGGTTTCATAAATATGCTTGTCAATGATTATTGTATAAATATTATTTATTTTTTTTCCTTATTCCTTTCTACGAATAATCGCAACATTTCGTTCGTAATTGCGAAAAAAAAGGCGCTTGCCAGCGCCTTCACTTATAGTTCTCCACATAACCCAGTTGTGTCGATATCACCTTTGCCAGTTGCTTAAGTTCTTCCCCTTGCGAGTTCAAGTCTTCTTTTTCTTGGTACAACCCACTCATGCTGATAGTCGCAATCATGGAGTTTTCGGAGTTGTATATTGGTGCAGCAATGCAAGCCATATGTTCCTGAGATTCTCTGTGTTCAAATGCATAACCCAAGTGGATGATCTTCTTGATGTTCTCCCGCAGTTTATCTCTGTTGGTAATTGTATACTTGGTATGTGCCGTCAACGGAATAGTGTCAATCAAATCTTTTGCATCAGGGTCAAACGCCAGAAAACATTTGCCTATGGACGCGCAGTGAAGTGGTTTCCGATCACCCGTATTTGCGGTTGTCACTTTTGAAAATGGCGACTCGTATTTGTAAACGAAGGCAAACTCAGCTCCGTGCCTTTTGGCAATGAACGTTGTCTTTTGGTACTTATCCGCAAGTTCAATCAAGAAAGGTTGTGCAACCATGAATAGATTTGATGTCTTAAGATATGTCATGCCGATAGCATAAGTTTGGCAACCAATTCCATATGTTTTCTTTCTTGTATTGACATAATGTACAATTTCATTTTCTTTCAGAGTCTTGAGTATGTCATATGCCGTGGTTTTTGGGATGCCCACTCCAGTAGCTATTTCCGTCAAGTTTTGTCCCTGGGCGTTCTTTGACAAAAAGAGCATGACATCGACCGTCTTTTGTACCATGTTTTTGTGGTCCATCTGTTTATCAAGCAAGCCATAATTTGGCAAGCCGCCTCCTCCCTATCAAAATGTGTTACTACAATAGATTTTAGCCGCAATATATTATATCAGTATATTAATGCAAAATAAAGATGCCTTTCATATCTTTGGTATCCAAGGAAGAATATTGCTACCATTAACAAGTGAAATTGTAGCATTCTGCTGCCATTTCTGATGCAGAAGATGTTGAATTCCTGCCGATGGCCTGTACATGATTTTACTCATTTTCTGTTCATAACCACCAAATATTAACAAAATTAATAAAACACCAATTATCTGTAGCCGCTAGTAGTGTTTCATTGCAGTGGTCTCTCCTGATGAGATACCTCCTGTATATATACTAGTATACACTAAGTACAGCTTTTTGGTATAAGTTCAAAAAATCGAAGCGAAAAGTAAAATTTGAAGTCATAATCTAAACTCCGCGTCCAATTGGTCGAAAACCCGTCCAACAAGGAATAAACTAAATACGTAATCCGATCAATGTGAAATAGCTGAAAATAAGTATATGTCCTTTATAAAGTCAAAAACGACGATTTAAACACGTGTTTTCAGCAAAAACAAAAGCGCTAATAACGGCAGAAAACAGCCACGATTAGCACTTTTATTATATATATAAACTTGAGTATAAAACATTGGTGGAGCTGGGGGGAATCGAACCCCCGTCCAAAACAGCCGGACATTTGATTTTCTACATGCTTAGTTCCATGGATTTTCTCGTTGACAGACTGCCACAGAACCAACTATCTGCCAACCAGCACTGTTCATCTCGCTCGTATGCCTAGTACAGCGACATATTTCGCTATCCTGCTGACTGGAATTCAATCAAACCCGCAGGCTGGAAGGATTGAATTCGCTACTTCTTCTTAAGCAGCGTAACTGTAATTTGGGTTTCCGGTTATATTTAACCGCGCATTTTTAGATCTGCCGATCGCATGCTTGTCAAACCCGAACTATCCTGTCGAGTCCAGAACAGCCCCGTTGAGAGTCAGCTTTTGTAGTCCTTGAGAACCTTTTCGAGCCGACGTGATGAATCTTCTTCTTTTGCCGTTTGGCGCTTGTCGTAAAGCTTTTTGCCCTTGCACAAGGCAAGTTCGATCTTGCATAGATCTTCTTTCAAATACACTTTTGTAGGCACGAGTGTTAGACCTTCGGTCTTCAACCTTAGGGAAAGTTTGATGATTTCTCGCTTTTCCATCAATAGTTTTCTTTCGCGCTTTTCTTCATGGTTGAAGATATTGCCATGCGTGTATTTTGATACGTGCATGTTGATCAAGTATAGCTCAAAACCCTTGATTCTGGCATAACTGTCGTTGAGTGAGACCTTGCCTTGGCGTATCGATTTGATTTCCGTCCCGGTCAGCACAATTCCGCATTCGAAAGTCTCGAGGATGAAATAATCATGCGCTACCTTCTTGTTGTTGACGATGACTTTCATGATAAATTCCCCCTAAACTAGGACGAAATCGATCTTACCGGACACCCTGTCAGCCTTGATCAATTTCACGCGAACCTTCATACCTATATTATACACTTTTCTAGAGGAAATTCCAAGATAGATCATTCGATCCTCGTCATACTCGATCGCCTCGGGAAATGTCGATAGATGTACAAGCCCTTCAACGGTGTTGGGAAGTTCGACAAACATGCCGAATCTCGTGAGCGAAGCAACGATTGCTTCAAACTCCTCGCCGATCTTATTTTCCATGAATTCGGCTTTTTTCATGTCATCGATTTCTCGTTCGGCAACCATCGATCTTCGTTCTGTCTTTGAAGTCCATATTGCCGCGTCCGGCAGCAGCTTCTCATATTCATTGACTACTGAATCGTCAAAATCTGCGAACAAATAACTCCTTAACATCCTGTGAACCAATAAATCCGGATATCGCCTTATCGGTGATGTAAAGTGCGTGTAATCGGTGAAAGCAAGTCCGTAATGACCTAGATTTCTTTCTGAATACTTAGCTTTAGCCATCGACCTAAGCATCAACATTGTGATGACTTTGTCGTATTCAGTGTCCTCTACAGCAGCCAAGAGTTTTTGCAGGTCTTGATGCTGGATGCGCTTGGGAATTTTTTCGATATAGCCCAGTTCCTTGGCCAACAGGAAAAGTGATTTAAGCTTTTCTGCATCTGGTTCTTCATGGATCCTGTATATGAACGGTAGTTTTTTCCTTTCGATCTCCGTCGCTACAACTTGGTTTGCGACCAGCATGAACTCCTCGATGATCCTTTCTGAAACTCCACGTTCGCGAACCACGATGTCGTTGACTTTGCCGTCGACATCGAACATGATTTTCGGTTCGATAGTCTCAAAATCGATAGAACCGATTTCCATCCTGACACGATTTAATATTTCCGCAAGTTCGCGCATGACTTTGAGTTTGTCGATAATGATCGTCGATTTAATCTTGATCGATTCTTGTCCATCAAGGACTTTATTTGCCTCTTTGTAAGTCAGTTGCTGGATACTTCTAATAACAGATGGATAGATGCGATAATCCATTACTTCGGCATTTTTGTTGATTTTCATCGTACAACTGATTGCGAGCCTTGATACTTCAGGGTTAAGTGAACAGATACCGTTCGACAGTGCTCTCGGCAACATCGGTATCACTCTGTCAGCCAAATACACGCTTGTACCTCTTTGATAAGCTTCTTTGTCCAGTGGTGAGTCCGGTTTTACATAATGACTGACATCGGCGATGTGGACACCAAGTTCGTAGAGCCCATCTGAAAGTTTTGAAATCGATATGGCGTCGTCGATGTCTTTGGTATCATCTCCATCAATCGTGAAAATAATTTCATTTGTGAGATCGACCCTGCCTTCGAAATCGCTGTCAAGGATAGTTTCGGGAACCATGGCTGCCGCTTGGAGCACCGAATCTGGAAAATCATAAGGAATGTCCAGCCGTTTGACGACTTCGATAATCTCGATTCCAGGATCATCCTTGTGACCAAAAATCTCCGTAATCTCGCAATCGAGGATTCCAATCCGTGAATAACGGATTATTTTGGCGCTGACATAACTGTGATCAACCAATCCGCTGGGTTTAGAAACAACCTTGTATATGATACCTGAGGGCTGATTCTTGGAAAAGATTGCGCCTTGGAAATACTCTCCGATTACTTTCTCAACATTCCGCTTGATGATCTTAACGATTTCGCCTTCGGTGCGAGTGTCGCGTTTCTGACTTCTGATCTTTACCAGGCAATAATCTCCATCCATGGCATTCATGACTCTGTTTGCCGGAATAAAAACGTCGTTGTCCCTGCCCTCTACGATCAAAAAACCATAGCCGGCAGCTTTCAGATCCAGATGCCCGCGAACAAAGCCCATGTCTTCAGCCAATCCAAATTTGCCTTGGTTGGTCTTGACTATCAGACCGTCGTTTTCCAGTTCAAGCAATGCTGCTTGGACTGCGCGACCGTCCTTTTCTTTCAGGTAGCGGGCAAGCTGAAAACCATCGGCGAACCGATAATCTGGTCTAGTCATGATAGCCAACAGTTTCTCCCGCATTTAAAACACTCCCTTCGCGAAAAAAAAGAACACAGTAATGTGTTCTAAAAGATCAACGCCAAAATTGCCAGAGCAGCGAAGACCACGGTCATACCCATGGTGATTCTCGCCATCAGGAGTTCCGGTCCTCTTTGTTTCTGATTCTTGAACAACTCCGATTTCTCACCGGAGAAAGTGTTTTTGACATCATCTTTTGATTCTTGCAACATTACCAATGCAATCAATAATACTGATACGGACAACAACAGCCAATCTAGCCAACCCATAATGAACCTCCTATAAGAATAAATCGATGTGATCGATGTTCGTTCGCATTTACTTATTATACCACAAAAACGTAGATTTGGAAGACCCAAATAATATGTTTTTATCGGGTTTTTTTAACGCGTCAAATACCGATATGAAGATTAAAACGTGTCCGCAAATCATGCGGACACGCTTGGATACAATGATTTGATGAAATTACAGATTATATAACGAACCTTTGCCCAGATACTCGGCTACTTCACCGAGTTCTTCCTCGATTCGCAGCAATTGATTGTACTTAGCAATTCTGTCAGTCCGAGACAAAGATCCAGTTTTGATTTGTCCGGCATTCGTCGCGACAACGATGTCGGCGATCGTCGTGTCTTCGGTTTCGCCGGAACGATGAGATACGACCGCTGTATAACCAGCGCGCTTTGCCATTTCAATAGCATTGAAAGTTTCAGTCAGCGAACCAATCTGGTTGACCTTGATAAGAATCGAGTTGGCGATTCCCATCTTGATCCCGCGGCTGAGAATTTCAGTGTTGGTGACGAATAGATCGTCTCCTACGACTTGGATTTTTTTGCCGAGTCTTTCGGTCATCAATTTCCAGCCGTCCCAATCATTTTGGTCATGTCCGTCTTCGATCGATACTATCGGATATTTGTCGACCAATTTCTCATAGAAATCAACAAGCTCGGCTCCAGTCATTTCTTTGTTTTCGCCGGCAAGGACATATTTTTTCTTTTCCGGATCATAAAATTCGCTGGCAGCGACGTCCATCGCCAAGGCAATGTCTTTTCCTGGTTCGTAGCCGGCCTTCTTGATCGCTTCCATGATTGCTTCAAGTCCAGCTTCATTTGATTGAAGATCAGGTGCGAAGCCGCCTTCATCACCGACTGAGGTGTTGAAGCCTTTTGCATGGAGGACTTTCTTCAGGTTGTGGAACACTTCGGCACCCATCTGTAAGGCTTGGCGGAAAGTTTTTGCTCCGACTGGCATGATCATGAATTCTTGGAAATCGATGTTGTTATCCGCATGGCTACCACCGTTGATGATGTTCATCATCGGCGTTGGTAACTGCTTGGCGTTGAAACCGCCAAGATACAAATACAGCGGTAGTCCGGTCCAATCAGCCGCAGCTCTTGCGACAGCCATTGAAACACCAAGGATGGCGTTGGCTCCAAGTTTAGACTTGTTTGGAGTTCCATCTAGATCGATCATTAGCTTGTCGATGTATGTTTGCATCGTTACGTCATAGCCGATAAGTTCGGGCGCGATGATCTCATTGACGTTTTTGACAGCTTTCAGGACGCCTTTGCCCAAATACCGTGATTTGTCATTGTCCCTAAGTTCAATGGCTTCGCGTTCTCCGGTGGAAGCACCGCTTGGAACGATTGCTCTTCCGAAAGCTCCTGATTCGGTAAATACTTCTACTTCAATTGTTGGATTCCCGCGTGAATCCAAGACTTCTCTGGCATAAATGCTGGTAATGTTTGGCATGTTTTGCCTCCTTTTATGATTTATTGTTTTACGCTATCTAGCGTTTGGCACCAGTGATGATAAAATCAGTTATGATCGATGAGCGACTTTCCTGTCATCGCTTCAGGTTGTGACAAGTTCATCAGTTCCAACATCGTGGGCGCGATATCGCAAAGCGATCCGCCCTCTTTGAGTTTCAAGCCTTTCTTGGTGACGATCAGGAAAACCCTGTTCGTCGTGTGGGCTGTGAAAGGTTTGCCTTTATCGTCCAGCATTTTTTCGCAGTTGCCATGATCTGCAGTGATCAAAGCAACACCACCCATTTCGAGGATCTTGTCAACGACACGTCCGACACATTGGTCTACGGTTTCAACCGCTTTGATAGCTGCCGGAATAACACCGGTGTGTCCAACCATATCGCCATTGGCGTAGTTGAGAATTACCGTATCGTATTCACCGCTGTCGAGTTCTTCGATCACGGCATCAGTGATCTCGAATGCGCTCATTTCCGGCTTGAGATCATAGGTCGCGACTTTCGGTGAAGGAATCAATACCCTTTTCGCTCCTTTGATCTCTTTGTCGACGCCGCCGTCGAAGAAGAAAGTGACATGCGCATATTTCTCGGTTTCTGCGATTCTCAGTTGTTTTAAACCGAGTTCGGAAATGTAATCTCCGTAAGTGTCCTTGAGATCGTTAAGATCAAATGCGACCGGTCCAGCGACAGACTCTGCATATTTCATAGTCGAGACAAACAAGATATTCTTCGGCCCCATCGTCGTGTCGAGTTTTGGCGCAGCCTGCGGATTGGAATATGCCGTTCCGATCTCAATCGCTCGATCGGGTCGGAAATTGGCGAAGATGATCGCATCGTTATCATTTATCATTCCTTCAGTTTCTACAACGAAAGGTATGACAAATTCATCATTAACCCCTTCAGCGTACGAAGCTTCAACGCCTGAAGCTGCTGTAGCAAAATGCTTGGCTTTGCCAAATGACATCGCATCGTAGGCAAGTTTTATTCTGTCCCAGTTCTTGTCGCGATCCATCGCATAATATCGCCCAGATACTGTCGCGATTTTTCCAAACTCGTTTTCTGCCATATCCTTTTCCAGATCGAGGATGTAGGTCACCGCAGATTGCGGTGGAACGTCCCTACCGTCGAGAAAAGCGTGGAAGAAAGCTCTGCTCACACCCTTCTCCTTGGCGACACGGAATAAATATTTGATGTGCCTGATATGTGAGTGAACGCCACCATCGGAAAGCAATCCGAAGATATGCAATTTCGAATTATTCGATTTGACATACTCAAAAGCCTGATTATAGGCAGGATTATCCTTGTATGTTCCATCCTTTATCGCTACATTGACTCTCGTCAACGATTGATAAACGACTCTGCCGGCTCCAAGGTTCAGATGGCCAACCTCACTGTTGCCCATCTGCCCTTCAGGCAGGCCGACAGCCTCACCTGAAGCGTCCATAGTCGTCCAGGGAAATTCGTTGAAAAGAAGATCAAGATGTGGCTTGTTTGCGAGCTCATAAGCATTGCCAGCATTTTTGTCGCTGATGGCCATGCCATCAAGTATCATCAACACTACAGGTTTTTTCATGAATTTCACCTCTAACCGGTGCTATTATACTATAATTGGCGTCTTTTTGAAAGCATTATGATTTGTTTGTAAACCTTTACATCTTTTAAATATAGAAGCCAAATCATGTGCGATTTGATATAATGAAATCGAGGTGATAACATGGCTGAATCAAAACTGGCCAAACTCAGAAAAGTGCTTTCCGGAAAAATCGATCAAGGCTGCATCAACTATGTGGTCCCCGACCTTTGGAACGCTTGGGATTACGATGGCGAGGAAATGCGGAAATTGCCCTCAAACGAGTTGCTTGTAAATCCGTACCGTTTCTACTGCCGTGTTATCGAGAAATTCATCCTACCCAACAAGAAGCCAAGGAAGAACTATGGCGAATCATTATCAAAGATTCATAACCAATCTCTGAAAGAAGATGAACTTGGCGGAGACTGGATCAGAAGAAGTGTGTTATATTCGACTATGATCCGTTCTTCTTCAGCTTGGGATCACGACCGTTCGTTTTCGCTCGACATTGCCAATTTCGATAAGATGAAAGAGACAGGAACCTTCGTCAAGATGTTGGCTCTGTTGCCTCTAATCAAGAAAATCGGAATTGACACAATTTATCTGTTGCCATTGTCAAGGTTTTCACTCGAAAACAAGAAGGGTGAACTCGGGTCGCCTTATGGTGTTGCTTCTTTTTTTGATCTCGACCCGAATCTGAAAGATCCGTTAACAGGAAACGTCATGACAGTGGAAGATGAATTCAAAGCCTTCGTCGAAGCCTGCCATGTACTTGACATGCGTGTCTTGATCGACATCATTCCCCGAACCAATGCCATCGCCAACGACCTGATCAAAGATCATCCTGATTGGTTCTATTGGATCGAAGCGGACTCAATCTCAAATTACAAGGTGCCTTACGTTGAAGGTCTCCCAAACACTATTCCCCCTGAACCCAAGTATATGCAAGCCGTCTATGATTCCGATGACGTCTTGCGCCATATCCATATGTTCCGGAAAAACCCCAAGGAAATCGACTCCATGAAATGGCAAAAATTGTTGGATGCAGATCCTGACAACATCGCTGATGCGATCGCTTCTGAATTCAATTTGCGAATCGCACCGGCATTTTCCGATCACATCAACGATGTCCAACCGCCATGGACCGATGTTACTTTTTTCCGGATGTTTCTTGATCATCCTGTCGAAACACGCAAATATCTTTCCGATAAGAATACGCCACCATACATTCTCTTCGACACGATCAAGAGCAATCTCTTTCCAGGAAAGCTTCCCAACTTAGAATTGTGGGAGACTTTGGCATCTATCATCCCGTATTATCAACAGCATTACGGCATTGACGGCGCGAGAATCGATATGGGGCACGCTTTACCCAAGGAACTTTTGCAAATGATCATATCGCGCGCAAAAGAACAGGACCCAGACTTTGCTTTTATCGCCGAAGAACTCAATCCAGATAACGCAGCCACAGCTAAGAAACTCGGTTACAACATCATAATTGGCAATGGATTTTGGATGGAACCGCGAATTTGGGAAAAAAATCTTCATAAGTTCGTTTACGGTGCCATCGATATCGCGCTACCAATGTTCGCCTGCGCCGAAACCCATGACACGGCAAGAATTGCCGGAAGAGATGGCGGAAGAGTGCTCGCGCGGATGTTGACGATACTCAACATGCTTTTGCCAAATCTTGTACCTTTCATCAACTCCGGGCAAGAAGTATATGAGACCCAGCCGATGAACACTGGTGTCGATTGTACCGACAAGGATAAATTCAAACTTCCAGTTGATGATCTGTACTACGGAAAACTTGCCTTATTTGACAAATATGCTTTCCATTACCTGAACGAAAACCGTTGGGAGCTCGCTGATCATTTGGATGGAGTCAAAAACATCCGCAATGATTGGATTGATCAACTCATGGACACTGAGAGTTACGTCCCACTCTATTTCAACGAGTTTGATACCTCGGCAATCGGAGTGTCCTACTTCAATAAGAAAACTGGTAAATGCCTGATTGTAGCCGCTAACAGCAATCCTTACAATGACGTTGACTGCAATGCCGGCATAGAAACATTGAGAGACAAATCTCAAAACCGAAATCTGACGGGAAGATTGCTTTATGCAACTTACGAGATGGGCAGGGATTATCATGATTTTGCACCTGACGGCAGGATCTATTTCCATTTAGGTGCAGGTGAAGTAAAAGTCGTCGAGTTTTGATACGGATAATATAAAAGCCGCTTTCCGTGAAGAAAGGCGGCTTTTCTTTATGTCTGTTCGGTCTTACTTTGGTTCAGCAACTCTCTGATCAATTTCAGCAAGGTCACCAATAAGACCAGATACACGAATACCTCGATTGGCATCTTCACGATCCGCAAAGGGATTCTCGCCCAGAAAGCAATGCCTGGGTTCAGGATCGTGAGCCAGATCGGCGTCAAAATCAAAGACACGAGAATATATAAGAGCGATAAAGCAAAAAGCAACTTTGTCCCTTCCTCACCGTATTTTTTGCTTTTGAAAGCAATAAGGTTGAAAACTCCAATCGTCAACGATCCAATCATGCTGATGCCAACGAGCAAATATTTCTCGCTGTCTGCCAAGGATGATGATATAACTTGGTTTATATGGAAGAAATACCAAATCGCTCCAAACATCAAGGTAAACGACAAAGTGAAATTCAGCACGAAGAAAATACGTTTTTCTTTGGCGAAGGTCTTCGCAAACAAGAGACCAGGAATCAAACCGTAAAGTGCAGCGTTTAAAGTGAATCCAAGATTGAAAACCTGTCCGAGATTAGCGCCAACAAGGAAAAACCCTAATAAATCTTGTGCGATCCCAGCCATTACTCCCAAAACCGGACCATAAATGATGCTGACGAGAATTATCGGCAAGTATCCGATGCCAAACTTGATGATTGGATCGGAAGCATTCGGCAAGGATATCGACGCTACTTGTCCGAGTATGATTCCGATTGCGACCATTAATCCAACGAAAACAAGTTTCTGAACATGTGTGTTTTTCATTGTTTCACCTGGTTCAAACTGAAGTCAATTGGTTCTTGATTGGTAGATCGCAAAAAATCGTTGATCTTTGAGAATGGTCGTGCGCCGAAGAATCCCCTTGAAGCAGACAATGGCGAAGGATGTACATTCTCAATCACCAAATGGATAGGATTGGTGATCAATTGTTTTTTGCTTCTGGCGTAGTTACCCCATAGCACAAAAACGATTGGCGTGGTTTTTTGATTGAGTAATTTGATAACTTCGTCCGTGAATGTCGTCCAATCATATTTCTGATGACTCAAAGGTTCACCCTGCCGGACAGACAATATTGCATTGAGTAACAAAACACCATTTCGCGCCCATCCAGTAAGATTTCCTGAAGCAGGAGTCTTGATCTGTAAATCAGATGACAATTCCATATAGATGTTGATCAGCGATTTGGGCAAGGCAATGCCGTCGTTTACCGAAAAAGCCAAGCCCATGGCCTGGTTTGGGTTCGGATAAGGATCCTGACCCAACAAAAGCACCTTGACATCTTTGTATGGGGTCAATCGAAAAGCGTTGAACACTTGATTGATTGGGGGATAACAGGTGTGTTGAAGATACTCTTCTTTAATGTCTTCAACCAACTTCAAGAAATATGGTTTAGCAAATTCTGCCCCCAGCAATTCATCCCAATCATTATTTATCATTATTCGTCTTCTCTAGTTTCTGTTTGATACCGCATGACGAATTCGTGCAACCGTGACATGCGGAAAAATCCGTAAGGTCTTCGCAACCTTCGGGAACGTCAGTTTTTTCATTGATAACATAAGTGATCACATAGATGCCGATCACAAGTACAATCAAGACAACACCGATTACAATTTCCATCTATATTCCTTCTTCTATTCGATCGTGGACACAATCTTGTTTGCTTGCTCTTTAAGAATTTCAATGCGTTTGTTCGCAGTTTCTTCGTCTGCTGCACGTGCGGCCAAGTAGATTTTCAGTTTCGGCTCGGTTCCGGAAGGACGGAAGACAAACCATGATCCGTCTTCGAGAATGTATTTGACAACATCGGATTTGGGAAGTTCGATTACTTCTTCGTAACCGCCGAAAAAGCGTTTGCGTTGTAAATAATCTTCAATCGACTTGACTTTGACGCCCGCAATAGATGCATAATGTTGTTCGTGCAGGTGATTCATGATCCTGTCAATTCTTGACTTGCCCTCGACGCCGACAAGATCGATACTTATCAGGGCTTCACTATGATAACCGTATTTCTCATAAATATCAAGCAAAACGTCATACAGACTTTTCTGTTCTCGTTCCTTATAGAAGGCTTGAGCTTCGACAGCCAACAACAACGCCTGTAAGGCGTCCTTGTCCCTGACTGCGGGATTTATCAAATAGCCGAAGGATTCCTCGTAACCGAATAGAAATTTCTTCTCAGTCTTTTCGAGCAGTCTAATTTGCTCACCGATGAACTTGAACCCAGTCAACGTAGATATGACTTCAAACCCGAAGGATCTGGCGATTTTTGCGCCAAGATCAGATGTGACGACAGTGTTGAAAACCACGCCTCGCTTTGGCAACAATCCAAGTTTCTGGCTTTCATTCAACAAGTAATAGAGCAATATCGCTCCGGTTTGGTTGCCTGAAAGCAAACGATATTCCGAGCCATCCTTGACAGCGATTCCCAAGCGGTCCGCATCAGGATCTGTGGCAATCAAGAGATCAGCATCGATTTTTCGCCCCAGTTCGATTGCCATCTTGAAGGCATTGGGATTTTCTGGGTTAGGTGATGCAACAGTCGAAAAATCAGGATCATGAACCATTTGTTCTTCGACCGGATAGAATTCATAACCTGTGGCAGAAAGAAGTCTTGCCCCCAGCATCGCTGATGTTCCGTGTAAAGGCGTGAAAACGATCTTGATGTTCTTGTCGATCTCAGGATGAATCTGGACACTTTTTACAAGTTCCAAATAGTGTTCATCCACGTCGTCGCCAATGTATTCGATCAAACCTTCGCTTTCAAGCTCTTCCAAAGACAAGGCAGGTATCTGGAAAACATCCTCAACTGCATTGACGTAGCCAACGATCTCATCAGCATATTGCGGTGTGTATTGACAGCCACTGGCATCATAGATCTTGTAGCCGTTGTAGTTAGGAGGGTTATGGCTTGCGGTGATCACGATACCGGAAATAGCTCCAAGATAACGAGTCGCAAAAGACAATTCCGGAGTCGGTCTCAACCTGTCGAACAAGTACGATTTGATTCCGTAATATCCCAATACCCTAGCTGATTCCAGAGCAAATTCATGTGACATGTGTCTATTGTCATGAGCGATGACGACGCCTCTCATGAGTTCCTTGGGAGAATAATGTTTTGTAAGATAAGCCGCAAGTCCTGCATTGGCTTTGCGGATTGTATAGATATTCAAGCGGTTTGTCCCGGCTCCAAGTATACCTCGCATGCCTCCGGTTCCAAATTCTAGGTTTGTATAAAACCTATCCTCCAGTTCAGATGCAGATTTGTCCTCAAGATCAGACTTGAGATCGGGATCGAGACTTGGTTGTGACAACCAGCGTTGGTATGTTTCTTTCCACATGATAACAACTCCTTGTGTCAAATCTTATAGAAAAAATACTTTTGAAAGTTCAAAAGTATTGTCGATGTCTAGCGTATGTAGTCTACCACGTCATCTTTGCGTGGTTTAGGTTCAGGATTGTCGCCTTGACGATAGCCAAAACAAATGGCAGCATCATGTTGGTAACCATCGGGGATCTTCAGCATCCGGTTGATGTCCACCGTATTGATCTGATTGAACATATATCGTGTTTGACCAATGATGCAGGAATCAAGACCGAGCGATTTGGCTGCGATTGCCATGTTTTCCAAAGCGCACCCACAGTTCATCTCGCTGAAACCTTCGAGCGCGGAGCTCAGGACGATCACGACAGGCGCATGGTAAAAGATATGGTATCCCGGTTCCTTGGCTATACCTAGACGTTCCATTCCCTCGAGCGATAGCGTATTGATTTTTTCGATAGTTTCCTTGTCGGTAATGACAGTAAAATGCCAGTTTTGCTTGTTCCTGGCTGTCGGAGCATAAATGCCGCACTTGACAATCCATTTCAAATCGGCTTCGGGAATCGGTTTGTCGAGATAACTGCGGACGCTGCGACGGTCAAGAATGTTCTCGATAGTATGATTCTTCATCCATATACACTCCTTCTTATAGATTATTGTTTTAACTAACTTTTATCTATTCCAAGATGTCTGTAGTGATGTAGTCCACACCCATTTTGATGAGCTTTTCGGCTTGATCCTTGTCGTTTACTGTATAAACACAGACTTTCAGTCCAACCAGATGCAATCGCTTGACGGCTGCCTCCGTCAAAGCTTGATGCTCAACATCAAGGTTGAAGCGATTCTTTTCACAGAGATCAAAAACATGATCGTCTAGCAAGCTTGTCAAATAATAAATGCTCTGTTCAGTGTGATTTTTGCGCAAATGCACCAAATATTTTTCGTTAAACGAGAGAAAGCTTGTTTGTTCCAAATCATGGAATCTGACCACTGTATCGACTACATTGTCTACATCCTCAAGCGATAGGTTTCCTTTGAGTTCGATCATCGCATGTTTTTGGTAGACTTTGCAGATGGACAGATATTCCTGCAATAGCGGAATAATCAGGTTATCCGAAAGATGTCCCGTCTTTCTATCGAGCAGGGTAAAACGACGGATTTCATCGTAGCGATAGCTTGGAATATATATATTGAGCATCCCGAGTCGCAACAAAGTGTCGTCGTGAGTGACGATCAGTTTTCCATCCCGGGATACATGAACATCGCATTCGATCCCGAAGTAACTTCTGTTGGCTGCAGCAACGAAAGCATTGATCGTGTTTTCGGTTTCAATGCCGCTCAAGCCGCGGTGGGCAATCATGCCGCGAAAGTATTTGTCGATCTTCACAGTATTCATTAGATCACGCATCCTAGACTCAACATAATATCAGTTTTATTGTATCATTATTCCATAATTTTTAAACATAAAAACGGAAAAATGATGTTTTTTTGCCGTTTCCGGAATTCTTGTAATATAATAGTTGATAACGAGGTGAAATCTATGACAGCCAACGAGATCGGATACGACTTCAACAAGATCAGAACCGCAGTTATCTTCAAACACAATCGGATGATTTCTTTGATGTCACTGATCCTTTTTCCAACTTTCTTCCTGATATTCCTCAGTTTTCTGATCATATACCTGTTACGAGTGCCGATGGAAATAAATGACATAACGAGAAACTTTGGTGAGCCGGAATATCATAGGTTCTTCTCCATTTTTTTGCCGGTTTCCGGAGGGCTTTCATTCATGCAGATCATCTTGTTCCTGTTTATCGACAAGGCCCTTCCCAAAACTACCATTTACTTGAAGACTGACGTCGACAACAATCTGTCAGTTTATGCCGTTGACAAGAAAAAACACGTCTATGTCGACAACTTACAAACCGTTACATTTTACACCGCTCACGGCGATTATTTAAGAAGCGAAGATAAGTACTTGATCTACAAGACGATGAATGACCTAGTATTTTGGCATGGTCTCGACAGTATCAAGGATTTCAAGATCCGTAAAAAACTCAGAATCACAAAGATCAGTTATTTAGACCCGTCATCTGGCAATTCTGAGAAAAAAACGTACTCGATCAAGTTCGATGACTCCGGAAACATTTCCCACTATCGAGAGACGATTGTGTCAAAAAGCTTTGGTAATCAACAACTCAAAGCACATAACTTATACTTGATCGACAACATCAACCTAAACACTAGAATTCCCTACCATCCAACAATAGTTAGGGAAGCAAACCTACTTTAAAAGGCGCAGCGTAAGTTTTGCATATCTTACACCGCGCCTTTTTTTGTTCAAATTGTGAAGGATGGGATTGTATGGTATCGATGCCTAATCAAACTATTCGGCCATTTCATCGCTTAAATAACTTGAATAATTTCTTAATCCGTAAAGTCGCCGCCAAACCAAGTTGATCACCAATGCTACTGCACCCCATTTGATCAAGTTGAACAGCCCGAACACTTTGAGGACAGTCAGGAAATCCAAGGGCATTTTATATACTAGCGGAAGATTTATGAAAGCATTGTAGAGCGTCATGAATACAGTTGTGAAAACAACGCTTGCGATCGAGACCCAAAGAATAATTGTCTGACTTCTTCTGGATTGCAAATTGCATTTCTTGATCAGTATCGCCGTTGGCAGGATGAAAATCATCGTCGCGATGAAGTTTATGCCTTCATCAAGAAACATTATTACTGGCGGAGTCCCAGGCATGAAAACATGAATGAAATTGGTTATCAGGGACACGATTGCGGCCGTCTTGAAGTCGAACCACAACAATGTCATGAAAATGATCAGTCCTGAGATCTCAACCTTAAGATAGTGGAAACCGGGCAAAACCGGAAATCCCAATAACATCAAGACGCTGGCAAGTCCGACGATGATGCCGAGAAAAGCAAGTTTTCTGGTCGTCATCGTTTCTTTTTGAGCATTCTTTTGTCTGATGACCCGCATTAGCAAAGCAATCGCAAAATACGCTACGAAAATGATCAAATCGACCAAGACTATATCCAAATTAGATATAGAATCGTCGTCTTTTAACACCAAGCCATATGTGACTCCGGCAATGATGAATAGGACGATAATCAATTGCGCCAACATGTTCTTGTGGTCGTCCTTGCTAGTTCTTTGAAACAAAAACAGCATTCCAACTGCGACCAGCGCAGTTATAATCGTGATGATGTTTGTCGTTGTGAAAATACCTGAAAGTGTTACTGTCATGTTGGCCTCCTAAGAATTAAAAAGCCCGACAAATGTCGGGCATAATCAAAAAAATTGATTCTTCTCTCATCCAGACTATACTGTCGGTTTGGGAATCTCACCCAATCATGCCGTAGCTCGCGGACTATACCGCCGGTAGGGAATCTCACCCTGCCCCGAAGATTGATGCTATTTAGTTTTACACAATAATTATAAACGATTGTTTGGATTAAGTCAAACACCAATTAATGGTGGATAGCGTTATCATATGTTACTTGCCACTGCTCTGACCGGTGAAGCCTCGACCGACCTGATGTTGAGCGGTAAAGCCATGAAAAAAACCTCTTGGTTGAGCTTGTCGAGATTGTTGAGACTCTCGACGATGAGGACTCCGTTGCCGAGCAAGTCTTGATGGGCATGCAAATTGTCGCCACCCTCATACATAACAGTCGGAAGATCGAGTCCCAGCAAACGAATTCGATTTTCCTTCAAAAAATCATGAAAATCCCTTTCAAAAGCTGGACATTCCTCATAAAAAGACATTGAGCCAAATTTAGAGCTATGACCAGTGTCGATAAGCAAGATGTCGTGATGGCAATCCGACTTGTCCCACGCGTTTTTTAGAGATGCAGTTGTCACCAAATTGGAGTTTGACTCAATTTTGATCTTGGTTGCCCATCCCATCCAGCGCTCGATTGGAAGATCGCCTATGTTCTCGCCTTTGGAAACAAAATGGAGTGGACTGTCCACATGCGTGCCCACATGCATTCCGGTACATACGCTAGACAATGAGTAACCATCCCTTTCAACTTGTCGCTTGAATTCAATCTGAAGCCGTGGATCTCCGGGATAAACGACAGTGTCGCTACCGATGGAATGGCTGAGATCAATCCATAAAAAATCTTTCATTTCAGTCACCCTTTTCAAAGGCAGGTTTTACATGCCAAATGTTCTCGGCGTATTCGCGAATTGAACGATCAGAGGAGAAAATTCCACTCATGGCGATGTTGACGATCGCCATCGATGCAAATTTACGTT
>JAFGQT010000081.1 GCA_016935515.1 Bacilli bacterium | reverse complement strand
TAGAGCTTGATGACTCTGACTATCTCGGGACTTATCAGAGTTTGATTCGGTTCCAAGAGCATTTTCCAGAGCAAGAGGTCGTCTTTCTCATCGGTGCGGACAACCTGCCTAAACTCCATAAGTGGATCAACGCAAAAAGCTTGTTGTCAGAATTTCGTTTTGTAGTCGTCAATCGAAGTTCGAATAATCTTCATGAAAGCATTGAAAACGATACTTTTCTTCAAGAATACCAAGACAGGTTCATCATCTTGCCAAGTTTCAATTCGGAAATGTCATCGACAAAGTTCCGAGACACTTTCAACAAACAACTGGTTCATCCAGAAGTCTATGCATATATACAGGCCCACGGCCTCTACAGGGGATAGTCAATGTACAAAAACGGTTTTCTCAAGGTAAGTCTCATCAGCCCCAAACTTGAAGTCGGGAACCCGATCTTCAACGTCAAGGAAATGTTGAAATCCCTCGAGGGAAATCCGGCGGGAATTGCCGTATTTCCTGAACTCGGATTGACAGGATACACCTGTAACGATTTATTCTTCCATAAATCGCTTTTTGATGATGTAGACGCCGCGCTCGATTTGTTTTTGCGAGAAAATACATTTAATGGTGTTGTCGTCTGTGGAATGCCTCTACAAGTCGAGGAGATCGTTCTCAATTGCGCAGTAGTAATACAGAAGAACCAAGTTCTTGGCGTGATTCCAAAATTCTATCTTCCGAGTACCAAAGAATATTATGAGCGACGCTGGTTCAAATCCGGATTTGACGTCGTTGATCAGATCAAGATGATCTCATTGCTCAAACAGCAAGTGCCCTTTGGCAATTTGATCTTCTCGTTCCAGGAAGTAAGGTTTGGGATCGAGATCTGCGAAGACATGTGGGCGACCATAACTCCGGGGAACTTGATGAGCGTAAATGGTGCGAATTTGATTATCAACATTAGCGCTTCGAATGAAACTCTCGGCAAAGAAAATATCCGACGCAGCGCTGTCAAGGAACATTCCCGCAAGAATTGCGGATTGTACGTGTATTGTTCCGCAGGGGCCTCCGAGTCGTCCAGCGAAACTGTTTTCTCAGGTCACAACATCGTAGCTTCAAATGGTCAGATTGTTTCCGAAACCGAGGAATTCTCCTTGCAGACTGAAATTATGTACGCTGACCTAGATTTTCTCAGGATTCAGCACGATCGAAGGAACAATTCGTCTTTTCGCGACTCCATCCTCAAATATCGTTACCAGTATCAAGACATTCCTTTCACACTTGGTGAAGCAGATGATTTCGCTTTTACCAAGCCGATTGATCAACTGCCTTTCGTGCCCAAGGAAAGTCCGGAAAAGGATTTTTGGAAGATTGCCTCAATCCAACAGTATGGCCTAGCAAAAAGGATCGATCACCTGAAAATCGATAAGATTCTTGTAGGAGTTTCCGGAGGCCTTGACTCGGCGTTGGCGCTTCTCGTTGCCTGCAAGGCATTCGATACGCTGCAACTGGACCGCAAGGGCATTATCGGACTGACGATGCCGGGAATGGCAACAAGCTCGCGTACAAACAAGAATGCTAACGATTTGATGAAAGCATTGAAGGTTACTTTTGAGGAAATCGACCTCAAGGAACATATAAAGGATCATCTTGACCTGATTGGCCATGATGGCACCACTGAAGACGTGACTTACGAGAATACGCAGGCGCGGGCAAGGACGATGGTGCTCATGAACATGGCTAACAAAGTCGGTGGACTCGTATTGGGAACTGGAGACCTTTCAGAGATCGCACTCGGATGGTCAACTTATAACGGCGATCAAATGAGCATGTACAATGTCAATGCCGGTATTCCAAAAACTGTGGTAAGATTTATGATTAAGCAATATGCCGACCTAGTCTTCGACAAGGAGACCAGAAAATGTCTCTATGATATTTTGGCGACCCCGATTTCTCCGGAACTCAAGCAAGGACAATCCACGGAATCCATCATCGGAAAATATGAGATCAACGACTTCATTCTTTATCGTTTTCTCGCATGTGGTGACAATGAAAAAAGGATTCGTTTCATGTTGAAGAAGGCGTTCAGCATTGACGATGATTCGATCGAGAAATACGTCAGTCAATTCTTTAAAAGATTTTTCTCCCAGCAGTTCAAGCGTCAGGCAAGCCCGGATTCTCCGAAAATATTGGATGTTTCACTTTCGCCGCGCAGCGATTTTCGCATGCCATCGGACGTAAAAAGATAGGTGATGTCGATGAAGATCATCGTTGGTCTTAGCGGCGGCGTTGACTCTGGCGTTGCCGCTTTGCTTTTAAAACAACAGGGTTATGATGTCGAAGCCCTTTTTATGCGCAACTGGGATTCTGCCATCAACAACGATCGCTTGGGGAATCCTGATTTCGATAACGACATTTGTCCTCAGGAGCAAGATTTTATTGACGCTCAGAAAGTGGCAGACTTGCTTGAGATCAAACTGCATCGGCACGACTTTGTGGACGAATACTGGGATCATGTGTTCCGAACTTTCCTTGATGAGTTAGAAAACGGCAGAACGCCGAATCCGGATATCCTTTGCAACAAGTATATCAAGTTTTCCGCTTTCATCGAAGTCGCCAAATCTTTAGGTGCAGAAAAGATCGCCATGGGACATTATGCCCGTGTCAAAAATGTTGACGGGCTTTCAGTACTTATGCGTGGCGTGGATGAAAATAAGGACCAAACATACTTTCTTTCACAACTAGATCAAAAACAGCTTGCTTGGAGTCTTTTTCCAATAGGTGAATTGACGAAGCAAGAAGTCAGAAAATTGGCGTTAGAAGCTGGGTTAGCAGTGGCTGAAAAGAAAGATTCAACGGGAATATGCTTCATCGGCGAACGGAATTTTAGCGCTTTCTTGCAAAATTATTTGCCGGTCAAGCCTGGTCCAATCGTAGCTGAAGACGGTGCGATAATCGGTCAACATCAAGGGCTGATGCATTACACTATCGGCCAACGAAAAGGGCTGGCAATCGGTGGCCTGAATGCATATGACTCCAAACCTTGGTTTGTTTCCGGAAAAGACCTGAAGACCAATTCCTTGCATGTTGTCCAAGGATTCCATCATCCAAAGCTCTACTCTAATCGCTGCTTGGTCACAGGATTCAATTGGATATCCGGCAGTATTCCCAAGGAGCGGATTGAAGTGACAGCGAAGTTCCGGTATCGTCAACCTGATGTGCTAGTCTCAGTTTACCAAGACGACTCTGGCACTCTTACAGTTGAGTATCCGAGTAGATCAAGAGCGGTCACTCCCGGCCAGGCGTGCGTGCTTTACGATGAAGATAAATGCCTTGGAGGCGGAACAATAGACAAAGTCTATTTCAATGATTTATTGCGAGCGGAGGACTGATCATGCCAAAAATCGGTTTGTGTCTTGCCGGCGGCGGCGCCCGAGGGGCTTATCAAATCGGGGCAGCCAAAGCCCTGGAAGAAAAAGGTGTTTTCAATCAAATTTCCGCTTTCTCTGGGACCTCTATCGGTGCCGTCAACGCTTGCATGCTTGCGACAAAGGGTGTCGACGAGACATATGAAATTTGGAAAGCCATCGATCATGAAGTACTGCAATCGACCGAAGGATTTTTCCGTCGCTTGCTTAAGGAAAGACTGGAGTTCGTCGAGAATGGCATGTATACGATAGACGAACTTCGTAAGCTTCTTAACAAACATCTTAATTACGACGAACTGCGAAAAAGGGAAGTCTACGTGACAATTTCCGAAGGCGGAAGCGAAGATACTGGCTTCTATGGTCTCTTGAAGGCATCATTCGACCACTATTTCAAGAAACAACGAAAATCTGTGCACGTCCGAATTGAGGATCAGACAGAGGAATTTATTCGCGAACTTATCCTGGCATCTTGCTCAATCCCAATTGTTTTCTCGCCGATTCGAATTGCGGGAAAGAAGTACTATGACGGTGGAATATACGACAATGTCCCAGTTGAGCCACTGGTAAGTGCTGGGTGTGACGTCATCATCGTCATTCACCTTCACAAACTCAACTTCATCGATAAATCAAAATATCCCGACACGCATTTCATCGAGATCAAACACAAGCACAGTCTAGGCGGGATTCTCAATTTCGATCCTGACCAGACAGAAAAAACCTATGAATATGGCTATGCGGACATCATCATGCATTTTGAACAACATCCTGAAGATTTGCCAATTTGAAGAAACAAGACCTCCTTTACGTAGCATTTTCACATAAAGGAGGTTTTTTTATGTTCAAAAAAGCAATCATATTAGCTCTTATGAGTTTGTCTTTTCTGATTTTCGGATTTGATGCAAGAGCTGAGGAATACCTGAATTATCAAGAAATCATCTTCGACAGTGATGATGCAGTACTTCTGAAAGATTATACTGATACTGATTATGCCGATTTTTACAAGCAATTGCCGAAACGAAAATTTATGGGCTGGAATGTACATGTGGTGAACAAGAATGAGCAAGTTGAATTCGTTTCCGAGACCAAACTGAAAATTTACAACAATGGTTACAGCACGATAAAGCATGAGATAAAACTTGATACTGAAGAGAAGACAAGTTATCAAATAAGCGCATCCGGTTCCATTAGCATGAACGTCAAAGGCGATGTGAAGAAATTCAAAGGCACATTGGATGCGGACATCAAAGCTGCTGTATCGTATACACAGACTTCCACGAGCTCTGAATCATATGAATTCGTGATCATTGTCGACCCGAAGACTTACGTTACTATTGTGACAAGAGGTGAGGGTGAAATCAGCAACGGCGTGGCAAAAAGCTACTTTTTTTGGATCGAGACCGGTAGCGGAGGTTGGGAAGCATTCACAGTAAAGACTGAATATTACGAAATAATCAAGGAGAAAATCGGATGAAGAAGTGGCTTTTGTTCCTGATTCCGTTATATGTCGTCCTCATCATCTACGTGTTTGTCTTTGTGGAAGATCCTCCTCGTCAGATCGACTTGCTTGCGATAAAGCAATCAAGGTCATTGCTTATGGGTCCGGATGAATCATACGTTGTTGATGTCTACAGTACAGCCGAGGAATCATTCTTGACTGACAAAGAGGAAGTTTATAGCATCCATTTGTGGAGCGAAGATTCAGTACTTGAAGTCTCGCTTAAGGATATCGTTTCTGAAACTGAATGTGTTGTGCGGGAGGGCATTAACTTGTATCGTTTCCACTTTATTTTTGATTTCAATGAAGT
>JAFGQT010000080.1 GCA_016935515.1 Bacilli bacterium | reverse complement strand
ATCCGCAACGCACTTAAAAAAGAGTGGAAAGAATCCACAGTATTCATAATTACTCACAGGATCACGACCGCCAAGGAAGCGGATCGGATTCTCGTTCTTAACCATGGGAAAATTGCTGAATCCGGCACCCATGAATCTTTGATCAAACAAAACGGTCTATACAAGACGATTTGGGACATCCAGTCCAAGATCGATTTTCAAGTCGAGGGAGGTGGAGACCATGAATGATCAACTGCTTGATGAGGAGAGTTTTAGTTCGAATAAAATCGACTGGAACGTCTGGAAAAAGATATTCAAATTTGTCAAGCCGCTGAAGAAATTCGTCATTCTCAGCATTGTGTCAATGGCAATTCTGGCAGCGACTGACGTTATCTATCCTTATATCTCCAAATTTGCGATCGACGAAATCATAACACCGAATCTCGGTGTTGTCGACGTCGATCTATCCAAGATCCCTGTTTTCATCGGGTACTATGTTGTATTCATGATAATTCAGGCGGTCATGGTATTTCTATTCATCATCTTTGCCGGCAAGGTCCAAACCGAGTTGGCATACAACATTCGCGAAAAAGCGTTTCATCATTTGCAAGAGTTGCCGTTTTCTTATTACGACCGGACCCGTGTCGGTTGGATTATGGCTCGCATGACGTCCGATTCGCGAAATCTTAGCGACATCCTGTCGTGGGGGATCATCGATTTCACCTGGGGCTTGTTCCTGATGATCATCCTGATTACGGTGATGTTCATCATCAACTGGAAACTGGCGCTGATCACGATAGCGATCGTTCCGGTCTTGATGATCATTTCCACTTATTTTCGGAGACACATTTTGAAGTCTTACCGCTCGATCAGGAAAGTGAATTCCAAGATTACCGGAGCTTACAACGAAGGACTTACCGGAGCGATAACGACAAAGACTTTGGTGCTCGAAGACAATAACTTTGGTGACTTTAACAACCTGACATCCGACATGCGCAAGCAATCGATCCGGGCCGCAATGTTCCAAGGATTATATTTTCCGACGGTCATATTCTTGATCTCGATCGGCATTGCGCTGATTTACTACGTTGGTGGACGGATGGTCTACACCATTCCCATCAGCGTTGGCACACTATATTTATTCACTAACTACGTCTGGCAATTTTTTGATCCCATCAACAATATTGCGACAATTTTCGCTCAATTCCAGCAAGCCCAGGCTTCAGCTGAGAGAATCGTATCGCTGATTGAGACCAAGCCTGACATCGAGGATACGCAAGCGGTCATCGAGAAATACGGAACCTTGTTCGAATACAAGAAAGAGAACTTCGAAGAGCTGAAAGGCGACATCGAGTTCAATCATGTTTCCTTTAAGTATCATGTGGGCGAAAAGGTCCTTACCGATTTCAACTTGAAAGTCCATGCTGGACAGTCGATTGCCCTTGTCGGGCATACCGGTGCCGGCAAGACGACTATCGTGAATTTGATTTGCAGGTTTTATGAACCGACCGAAGGAGAAATCCTGATCGATGGTGTCAACTACAAAGAAAGAAGCATGGGGTGGCTGCACTCGAATCTTGGGTACGTACTCCAAAGCCCGCATCTGTTTTCCGGAACCGTGATGGAAAATATCCGTTACGGAAATCTGGATGCGACTGACGAAGAAGTAATACAGGCCGCGAAAGCTGTAGAAGCACACGAGTTCATCATGCGTTTCGAGAACGGCTATGAAACCGAATGCGGCGAAGGCGGATCCAGATTGTCCGTTGGACAGAAACAGCTAGTTTCATTTGCCAGGGCGATCCTTGCGGATCCGAAAATCCTGGTTTTAGATGAAGCGACCTCATCTGTCGACACCGAAACCGAGCAACTGATCCAAGTCGCCATAAACAAGCTCCTGAAAGGACGCACATCATTCATTGTCGCGCATCGTTTGTCGACGATCGTGCATAGCGATAGGATATTGGTCCTTGAAGGCGGTATCGTCATCGAAGATGGCACGCATCGCGAATTGATCGAAAAACGCGGTCATTATTATCAACTTTACACAAACCAATATTCCGAAGAGATGTTGGAACTGTCCAAACGATAATGCGGCAGGCCTTAGGCCGCCGCATTTTTCTTTTTGGGGAAAAAAAGACTTTTCTTTTTTAGAAAATAGTGTATAATAATTATTGCTATGCCGGTGTGGTGAAATTGGTAGACACGATAGACTCAAAATCTATTGCCAGTGATGGTGTGCCGGTTCGAGTCCGGCCACCGGTACCATTTATTCATGAATGTTGATCAGTCATCTAAAGATGATTGATCTTTTTCTTTTGATTGCGCTCATATCGACATAGGACTTGAAAAAAAGAGAATACAGAAAAAAGATAACAATGAAAAAATACAAAAAACATTACTGTCACTTCAAAGTAATTTAAAGTGTGTATAATGGAATCATCATTAATAGTTTTTCATAGAAAGATATCGAAAGTTGGGGAGCAATATGAGATTAGATGGATTTGGGATATTGGTTAAAGACATGCCTACGATGATTCGTTTTTACCGTGATGTGCTGGGCTTTGAAATCGAAGAAACTGAAAATACGTCGAATGTGTATCTGGTGAAGGACTCTACATTGTTTTTGCTTTATGGTCGCAAAGACTTTGAAAAAATGACGAACAAGACATTCGATTATGCGAGTGGAATAAACGGACACACTGAAATTGCGCTTTACGTTGATACTTTTGAAGAAGTCGACAAAGAATATGAAGCCGCAATTGAAAAGGGAGCGATACCTGTATTAGAGCCAACAACCGAGCCCTGGGGACAAAGAACCTGTTATATCGCTGATCCTGAAGGGAATTTGATCGAGATAGGCTCGTTCAACCGACCATTTGCGAGATAAATTCAGGGTAGGTAATTTAGTTGTTTTCAAGTTTGAGAGCTGTTTTCTAAGGAAAGCAGTTTTTTTGTATGACATCCGCTGATTGCTTGAGCAATTCAGCGGTCAAATCAATGTGTGAATCAGTGTAAATTCTTGGTTACGCTTGGTAATATAGAGGTAATTTGCGGTTATTTATAGGATTTGGCGAAGCTTTGTATTATAATATTGGTTGTGAACTTTGGGGGAACTCTATGACTAAGCAAAGATTTTTTTACAGTACCGCATATCTTTTATTGCTAAGTGCAATCACGTTGTTTTTCTGGACTAACAAACTGGAAAACTATGGCTTGCCACTGTTTGTCGGGGCTATGTTTTTAGTGCTGATATTATTTAAGGATGTTACGCCAGCGATACCGATATTGATGAATGCATTGTTTATGATAAGTAAGACCAGTTGGAGTCTTGACGCAATCCCATTGTATCTCTATCTGACTCCAGTTGCGTTGCTTCTGGGAATCGGGATCCACTTGATCCGATTCAGAAACAAGTTGTTCCGGGGTAAAATGACTTTGGGCATAGTCTGGATGTTCGTTGCGATGATCTTGTCATCTTTTAATGCGGCATTTGTCGACCTTAATTATGTTTTCTATGCGGTTGTCGGACTGCTTTATGCATTCATGTATTTTTTCTTCTTGAATTCGATGTCCGGTGATCACACGGAGTATTTACTGAAACTGATGTTGATTCTTGGGGCTTTGATATCAGTCGAGGTCATGATGTATTATCTTCAAGTGGATGACATTATATACGCTTTGGAGAACAAGACGATCAATCTTGGATGGGGAATATCCAACTATATTGCGACTTATCTTATCATGTTCATTCCTGTCACGTTTTATTTTGCGAAGAAGACGAAGTTCAATCTTGAATTTATCGTTCTGGCCTTGTTCCAGATCATCATGTTGCTCTTTACTCTGTCACGGGGAGGAATCGTGGCTTTCACTTTTGTCTTATTGTTTTTGCTTGTTTATCTATACTCGGGCAAGAACTGGAAATACACTTTGTTAAGCAGCGTGTTGACCTTGGGGTCATTGTTCCTTATCGTCTACTTCAACAAGGATCTTTTCCTAGCGATGTTCGACCGGTTCCAGCGTTTGTTGTTTGACGATACGGGAAGGTTTGAAATATATCTTGATGCCTGGAATAAATTCAAGGCGAATCCCCTCTTCGGAGCTGGTATCTTTGCCCGGCTAGATGAAGCGGGCAACTATCGGATGTTTCACAATACGGTTTTGCACATAATGGCCACTTTCGGAGCATTTGGATTGGTAAGCTTGTTGATACAGGTCTTCATGATGTTCAAGATTGCTCTGACAAGGATCAGTAATCAAACGGTCATCCTGGCAATTGCGATCATGGGTGCACATGCTCACGGCATGGTCGACAATGTCTATTTGATGCCGCAGTTCATGATTCTATTGTTTTTGATCATCGCCGTATTGGAAAATGCCAATGAGGCGAAGATCTTGAACAATCTCTCAATGGGGGAAAGGTAGTGGAATAATGCACGATCATCATCACGAACACACTAGCAAGCTGACTTTGGCTTTCGTCCTCAATCTCGGGTTCACTATCTTTGAGTTCATCGGGGGATTGATCACGAACAGCATTGCGCTTATTTCTGACAGCATCCATGATCTCGGCGATTCTTTGACGATTGGCTTGTCGATTTATTTTGAGCGCAAGGCCAAGAAAAAACCTGATGAAAAATTTACCTATGGCTACCGGCGTTATTCGTTGCTCGGCGGTTTGATCACGGCTTGTAGTTTGATAGTCGGAGCGACAATCATCATCATCGAATCCGTCAAGCGGTTGCTTGATCCGCAACTTGTGGATACAGAGGTGCTTTTATATTTTGCTGGTGTGGGAATAATCGTCAATGGAATTGCGGCGATTGTAGCGAGCAAGGGTAAATCAGTTAACGAAAAAGTCATCAGTTTGCATTTGTTTGAAGACGTTATCGGGTGGTTCGTCCTTCTGGTAGGGGCAATCATCATGCATCTCACGGGGATATTGGTTTTAGACGCGATCCTGTCAATCTTGTTCACGCTCTTCATCCTCTGGCATGTATATAAACATCTTGCCAAGATCATCGCCGTATTCTTGGAAAGGGCCCCTGAAGAACCTTCGATAAACGCAGTAAGAGAGACATTGATGCGCACAGGATTAGTCAAGGACATACACCATATGCACTATTGGACACTTGAAGGTGAAAAGCAGTTGTTTACGGCGCATGTCGTGATTTCGGATAGTCTAGACAAGGCTGAATGGGTAACGATCCAAAAGGCATTGCACCAAGAGTTGGTCAAAATCGGTGTGGAACATGCGACATTCGAGTTCGAGTTTGAATCTGAACCGTGTGTCGATGAATGCGAAAGCGAGTAAAAAAAGGTCGGGAGCGAAAGCTGCCGACCTTTAAATCGTTTCTAGATGTTTGAGTGTTGTTGCGAAGGTGTTGCGTCATTGTTTCCAGGAGGCTCTTGGCCGGGATTGTCTGTTGGGCCTGGACTTTCAGAAGAAGAACCTGGAGATGTATTATCGCTAGGGGCGTTCGTTCCTGGATCTTCATTGGTCGTTCCTGAACCCGAAGGTTCTGTAGTCGTTGGCGTTTCTGTGGTGAGTGGAGGTTCAGAAGTAGTCCTTCGCGGCGGGCGATAACCTTCGTAAGTGCTTGTTTCAGTAGTTTGATTGTTAAAGACTCGGTACCGGTAAATATATCTTGCCAAGGTCGGATCGAATTCAAGGGATACTTCAATTTCTCCGGTTGCTTCGACTTCGTCATTGGTTATCTCGAAATCGATATCAAATCCACCTTGAGATTGATTCTTTTGGACTTTCAACTGGACTTGCTTGCCTTGACTTGCCATCTGGATGTTTGCCCTGAACTGTCCTTGGAGCATCTCCACTTGGACATCGGATTCGTTGGTGATCACACCATCTTTGACGATGCGGTAGCGGAAAGCTTGTTGGGTCTTGGTCGATATGTCGTTCACCATCACGTAGTTATCTTCATCGATCTCTGCGCGGAAAGTCGATCTAGTGGCTACTTCACCGCTGAAGATTGAACCTTGGATGGCATATTCCTCGTCTCCGACAACGAATATACCTGAGAGTGCGACGCGGTTCATCATCTGGACTTGATTGTAATAGAACATATAGTACGCTTCAGTATCGACAAGATCGGTACCGTGGAAATGGATCAAGTAAGCATATTCTTCGCGATCGGATTCGTTCTCTTCATAATTGATCGCGTCTTGGTCGCCGAGCGTAAGTTCAAGCATATTTAGATACTGATCAATCGTTTCGAGTTCGGAAGCGATGATGTCGGTTTCCGTGGTCTCGGAGAGCGGGATGACAGAATAACTTAATTCTTCAAGTTCAACGCCTTCAAGCAAGGAAGCTGCGGATACGGCTTGAAAACCTATAAGTTGGGCGTCGGTTTCGAGCGGTGTGTAATTCGTCCGATTATCGTTTGTCATGATATTTGAACCGATGACGACGATGATCGCAAGCGCGATTGCGGCCAATGAGTAAGACAGGATTCGGGAAAGATTGAATGGTTGTCTCTTTTCGGGTATTCTTTCGGGAATGATGTCAATTGAATTGATATCGATGCGAGACAAAACATCAGGCATGTCTTGAAGTGCCTTTTCCCGGATAATTTGTTTCAGTTCACGGTTTTTCATTCTGTCTCCTTTCCCAAGTCGCTCTTGAGTTTTTTCAGCGCCCTGTTGTAAAGCCACAATACGGTTCCAAGCGGTTTATCGATTGTAGTGGCTATGTCTTTGAATTTGGTGTTACCAACGATGTGCATCAGCACGATCTGTTTTTCGTCTTCTTCCAGAGTCTTGATCATATCGGTTATTTGTAGATCACTGGGCTGTTCGGATTGTTCGTTGTCAAACACGTACATTTGATCTTGAGGATCCATCAATTGTTCGCGACTGTATTTGCGATAATGATCGATGGCGAGGTTTTTCGCTATCTGCATCAGCCAGGCGTTGAAGTTTCGGCCTTTCTGATAAGAGTTGATGTTTTTGAGCATTTTGATGTAGGTTTCCTGCATCAGATCTTCGGCATCGGCCTTGTTACGGACAATTGCGATGATAACGGAAAAAACGCCGTATTTGGTTTGTTCATAGACTTCGGCAAAAGCTGCGTTGTCTTTCTGTTTCAGTTTGTCGATATAAACATCGAAATCAACGCTCATTGGCATCACCTCGACTTAAATTATATCACAATCGGGGTGGAGTCATAAATATTGTCCGATTTTTCTCAACATATATACGGTTAGACACTGATTATTATTGGTCATTAAGGCAATTTTTGACTTGATGTTTTATTTCGTTTTGGAATCATGCTATAATAAAAACAGATATTTCAGGAGCTGTATATGGAAAGCACACGTCAAGCACGAATCTGGGAACTTGATTTTCTTCGGGGTTTCGCCATCATAATGATGGTTTTTGATCATTTGATGTATGATCTCAAAGGACTGCCAAGTCTTTTCGGCAATTATTTCGTCGTGGGCAATCCTGCGGTCGAATGGCTGTCCGATTTTGCGGATGTTTATTGGTACTCAAGTCTTCGGGCCGGCGGGCATTATGTTTTTGTTTTCTTGTTTCTTGTCGTGTCCGGCATCAGTTTCAATTTCAGTCGAAACAATTTGAGACGGAGCTTGAGGTTTTTGGCTGTAGCGCTAGTCATTTCCGCGGTGACGATCGGGATCGAGGAGATATCGGGCGGAGCCTATGATTTTGCGATTTATTTCGGCATCATCCATTTATTCGCAGTCGGAACCTTGTTGACGCTTTTGGTCAGGAAGATCTGGAACAACGATTTGTTTTTGTTGAGTATTGGTTTGGTCATTGTCGGTTTAGGAGTTGTGCTGGAATTTTGGAAAGTTGAATACTACGGATCGCTCGATTTCGGTAGATTCATGATGATGATTTTGGGATTCAAGGGTTATGGCGCAGATTACTTCGGGTTAGCGCCTTTTGCAGGAGCGATCATGGTCGGCAGCGCGATTGGTAAGCACATATATCCAAGCAAGTTCTCGCTTCTGCCAAAACTTGATGGCAAGTGGAACATACCTTTCACTTACTGCGGCAGACATGCCTTTATGATATTCATTACACATCAATTAGTCTTGTATTTTCTGATTTTCGCTTTTGGCTACATATTTGGATATCGAATCTAATCGACGGAGGTTGATCATGGCAAACAGTTCTCTCTATCAAAGCATCAAAAATGCGGCTCTCAAATATCCTAACAACAATGCGCTGCTCTTCATGGGTAAATATGTCGATTACACCACTTTTGTAAGAAAGATTGACAAGATTGCATCGGGACTCGCCAATCTTGGCGTCAAACAGGGCAGCGTCGTTTCGATGGCGATGCCAAATATCTTCGAGGCGATCTATGCTTTTTACGCTGTAAACAAGTTAGGAGCGATTGCCCACATGGTCCATCCCTTGACTCCGGTCAAGCAGATGGAGAGATTCATGGCCAAATCCCAAAGCAAGATCCTCATTATCATCGACACATTCTACCAACATTACAGCGATCTTTTGGAAAACAAAGACATCACGATGATCCTCGCTTCGCCGGTTCAGACGTTCGGGATAGTCAAGAAATTGGGTTATAAGGTAATCAACCGCACCAAGTTGAGTTCAATAGATAGGAACAATCCGCAACTCATGAATTTTGCGAAACTCTATTCCAATGACTTTTCTATGGAGCCTGAGACCTCAAACCCGAAAGATACGTGTGTCTATCTCCATAGCGGCGGCACTTCCGGAGATCCGAAAACGATCGAATTATCGAGTTTCGCGATAAATTCCTTGGCATTGAAACTGCCTTTCATCATCAAAGCCAAGTCATACACGAACAAACACATGCTTGGTGTCTTGCCGATGTTCCACGGTTTTGGTTTATGCATGGGTATCCACGCAATACTTCTACAAGGTGGCGTCGCGACATTGATGCCGAAATTCGACGCCAAGACCGCAGTCAAATTGATCAAGAAGAATCAAATCAATTATGTAATTGGTGTGCCATCGCTCTTCGAAAGTTTATTGGCACAACCGGATTTTGCCGGAGAACACCTAAAAAATCTTGATCAAGCATATATCGGCGGCGACTATGTCGCGACCGACCTTCACGAACGCTTCAACAAGACCATGGAAGATAATCATTCTCAAGCTAGATTGCTTGAAGGCTACGGGCTGACAGAAGTCGTCACGGTGTGTTCCGTCAACACCTTGTCTGAGTATAAGCTAGGAACGGTTGGAAGACCTATGCCAGATATCGACATCATGATCGTCGACGTGAATACGAGAGAACCACTGCCTGCGGCAAGTCCTGGTGAAATTGCCGTGTCGGGAGATACGATGATGAACGGCTATCTGTATGATGAGAAAGCGACCAAAGCTACTTTCCTCGTTGACTCAAGCAACAAAAAATGGGTCTTGACGGGCGATTACGGATTTATCGATTCAGATGGCTATCTGCATTTCAAACAACGCCTGAAACGAATCGTCAAGGTTCTGGGCATACCGGTCATGCCATCAGAAATTGAGAATTTGATGATGAGTCTCAAAGAAGTTAAAGAAGTTGCGGCTATCGGCGTTCCCGACAAGGCAAAAGGTTTTGCGATGAAACTTTATCTTGCCTTGGACAAATCGGTTCCACGTCAATACGACGATGAAGGCATCAAGGATCTGATCAAGAAAGAAATCTCTGTCTATGCCGTTCCAAAGGAGATTTGTTATCGGGAGGCCTTGCCAAAAACGACGATTGGAAAGATCGATGTCAGGAAATTGGAAGCCGAAAATTGAACTACATTGAAAAATAAAAAAAACCCGGAAGTTGAGTGACCAACTTTCGGGCTTTTTGTAGCTTGGGAATCAGAATAAACGGTTGTTGATGTCGCGGAAGTAGAAGATTATGAGTTGAATTACCGTGTCTTGAATCTTCTTGACGTCATTGACATTGTCCTTGAAGACTACAAACAGAGCTTGGATGAAGCTGTAAGCGATGATCTTCAGGAAATAGTCGTTGAATTTTCCGGGATAGAATTCCTTGATCTTGTTGATGACAAGGGATTCTAGCTGCGACTTGACTTGATGATAATGCGTTCCCGTCGAGTTGAACAACATGATGAATATTTCCTTGGTGTAAGGCTTGAGCACATTCATCACGAACGTAACAATCTGGGTGGCATCCTTCATTGAGTCAATGTGCGTTATATGCAGCTTCCTGTCAAATGACTCCAAATCGTCGATTGCTTCCTGAGCGGGCAACAGAATGGCGTTGAACAAAGCCTCTTTGTTGTCGAAATACCGGTAAATGTTTCCAACGGTGATATTTGCGCTGTCTGCAATACGACGCATGTTAGCATTTTGATACCCATGCTCGAAGAATTCGGCAATGGCCCCGGCGACGATCGCGCTGCGGACGGACTCCTTCAAAACTTGCATGTTGACCCTCCTTTGGAATTTTTTCCTTGAACTTGTAAATCTTGATTGGCGTTCTTCCCGGAAACACCAATAAATAATTTACAAATTCATTATATACGAATGTGATTATTATAGCAAGGTCTTTGCATGAATTATTGTAATCTTTATGTTTTATAACAAATGTCAATAATTATTTGCCGTTTTTTGGTTTAATTTCTGAATATCAGATTATTTTTGGTTTATTTATCTCTTGCCGTTCACTAATCGCCAAGTAATGGGAAAATTTGGCGGAATAAACCGACATCTTTATTGACACTAGTTTGATAAGGTTATATAATTTTCATATAATGGAAGCAGAGGTGAAGGAAATGAAAAAGTTTTTTGGCAACTTGGTGATCATTCTATCCCTGTTGCTCGTTTCACTCGTAGCCATACCCTGGAACAATCTTTCGCAATGGTGGGGGCTTACGGTTCCCGTCCTGAGTGACAACGAGCTATATATAAAAGCAGGAATCGGTGGCTTGATGTTGATTTTTGGAATCATCTTCCTGATAGTTGCGAATCGCGAACACCGCAACTACGGACATGTGACACCGAAGACTGCAGGCGCAGCTTTTCTGCCGATGTGGTCCTACGCAATTGCCGGTTTGATTTATGCTTTGGTAATAATGCTGTTCGTCTATTCGCATACTGGAAGTCAAAGCGATTTGATGATTCTTGCCGGCGTCGGATTTGTACTTCTCAATGTGATGGTGTTTGGCCACATGATGTCGGCCGGATTCCGTAAACAAAGAAATTTAGGACGTGTGCTGCTCTTCATTTTGCTTTTTGAACTCATGGCTTTGGCCATGGGTGCTGCATACTTCATGCGCATGATTGTCATCAGCGATCAATTCTATGCCTCCATGTATACTTACCTGTATATCGGAGTATTGGGTGTCACGCTCATTTTGGCGATTGTTCACATCATAATCGTGAAATCCAAAAGCAAGAAACGTTCCGAAGAGGTCGAATTAGAAGCCGAGATCGATTCAATCAGAGAAACAAGGCCAGCAGCCGTTTCCCAGGCTCAACCGAAAGGCACCAAGAAGTCACAACCGGTTGTGACTCAGGCGCATGATGGCAAAAAAACGATGATTGTATCCAAGGAACAGACAATTGTTTCCGGTGAGCAAAATCTTGATCCGACGCAAATGCTTTACGAAGACGTCGCAGTTGATCCGGAGTTCTCAAAAACGACGAATCAGGAAAAACAGGTCAGTTCGATCGAATATTATATCGAAAAACCAAAGATGTTCAAACCACTTGATCCGACATTCGATCAACTGGTCGAGTACGTCCGTGAGTTGCCTCAGGTCGTCACCAAGATTGCGGACGAGAAGATCACTTTCTATGTTGATCGCCGCCCATTCCTCGTTTTGATGAACTATGGAAATTATTACCGGATGGCATTCAAGTATGAGTTGGAAAAAGGCATTCGCCTGATCATCAAATATCCAACGATTTCCAAGAACAAGAGCAGCCGTGATGAATTGTGGTTCAAGGCCAACAATTACGGTGATCTGCCCAAGGAGGTTGTCTATCAGATCGTCAAATCTGCATATGACAACGTGAACGCTTAGAAAGCAACCTTTTTCGGTTGCTTTTTTCTTTGAAAAAACCTGATTCAATTGAAAGGGCAGCCTTTCTATGATAAAATTATGATGAGGTGATAATAATGTATATTGAAGAGGTCGAAGCGCTCTTACAAGCTGTCAACGACAAGAAAAAAACATTGACCGAGGAAAAACTGCAATCGATCTGTAACGAATTCGACAAGCTGTACATTTACGAGTCTACAAGCTTTGACAATGGCGATTTCAGTTATGAAGATGTTTGTTTCTTGTTGGAGGATCATTCAAGAACATTTCCGGACAAGAGCGAGCACATTCGGAAAGCGATCATCAACAATTTCCATGCGATCCAAATGGTGCATAGACTGGTCCGGGACAACCAGGAAATGGATGAAACGATCGTCAAGGATTTGCACCAGACTTTAGTGGATGGAATCCTTCCCGGAGGCGTTTATCGGACTCGTGATTTGTTCATTCTCGGCGCAAAACATGTACCGCCAACCTATTTGAAAATTTTCCAGAAGATGAACCAGTATTTTGCGGATCTCAACGATCCCGAACTCAAGGGACTCAAGAAAGCAGCCCTTGCGCATTTGCAGATCTTGAAGATCTATCCCTTCATGGACGCCAATGGCCGTTTGGCAAGATTGTTGCTGAATTATCAGCTGGAACTGGAAGGTTTCCTGCCGATCTCGATCTCCAAGGGACACCGAGACGAGTACTTCCAGACGATCGATGAATACAAGATAAACAAGGACATCGAACCGTTCACCAAGTTTCTCGCTGGCCTCGAGAAAAAACGCATTAAGGAATTCATGGAAAGAGAGTAATTTTACTCTCTTTTTTTTTCGGGATATGTTAGAATATCATTAGGTGATGCCCATGAAGTACGTTGAATTTCCCTTTGCCGAGACTGAAAGGCTCTCTTTTTATTTGGCTACCGAGGAATACTTGGCGCTCAATTATCCGAAAGCGGAATACTTTTTCATGTGGCAAGTCAGACCGACAGTCATTTTTGGTCGGAATCAGTTGATCGAGAATGAAGTCAATCTGGATTTTGTCAAACGCAACAACATCGAATATTACCGACGCAAATCCGGCGGAGGCTGCGTCTACGCCGACATGTCGAACATCATGTTTTCGTTCATAACGCCGACATTCAACCGTGATTTTGTCTTCGACAATTACTTGAACAAAGTAGTTTCCGTGTTACAAAGCCTGGGTGTACCGGCAGAGTTTTCGGGACGCAATGATATTCTTGTCGAAGGACACAAAGTCAGTGGAAATGCGTTCTACCGTGTCAACGACAGAAGTGTTGTCCACGGTACGATGCTTTTTGACACCGATTTGTCAATCATGGTCAAAGCGATCACGCCTGACAATGAGAAACTGATTTCCAAAGGGATCGATTCGGTTCGCAAACGCGTGACCAACCTCAAAGAATATCTTGATATATCAATTGAGGAGTTCAAGGCTTATTTTCGCGAGCACATGGCTGATGAGACCTTGCAGCTCAGCGAATCGGACGTAGAAGGCATCAAAAAAATCGAAAAAACATATCTGACACTGGATTTCATCTATGGGAAGAATCCAAATTATACACTCGTTCGCAAAGGCCGGGTAGAAGCTGGCAGTTTTGAGATCAGCCTCGAGCTTAAGAATAACGTGGTGAAGAAACTGAATATGCTTGGCGACTTCTTCATCATCGGAGATGAAAGCGAGCTCTTGGAGAAATTCAAGAACATTGAGTTCACGAAAGCGAAATTTCAGGAGAAGTTGTCTGGTGTCAAGTTGGATGACTACATCTACAATTTGAAAGCGGCTGATTTTCTCGGTATCTTGTTTGAAGAATAATGATTTTTGTTATAATAGCGATAGGAAGGTAAACAATGGAAAATTTAAAGGAAACTTGTCTTTTAGGCTATCATCAAGGCAAGGGAGCCAAACTAGAAGCTTTTGCCGGATATTTAATGCCGATAGTCTACACTTCGATCATCGAAGAACACAACTCCGTTAGAAACAACGTCGGGATGTTCGATGTTTCGCACATGGGCGAGATCTTGGTCAAAGGAAAAGATACCTGTTCATATGTTGACCACGTCTTTTCGAACGAGATCACATCCAAACCGGACGGAAAGGTTGTCTACGGCATGTTGCTGTATGAGAAAGGTACGATCGTGGATGATCTGCTGGTGTATAAAATCAGCGATCAGGAATGCCTGTTGGTCGTGAATGCGTCCAATACAGGGAAGGATTATACTTGGCTCGTAGAACAGTCCGATGGATTTGATGTAACAGTCGCCAATCTATCAGATGATTACGGGCAGATCGCCATCCAAGGACCTAACGCCGAAGCGACCATTAAGGATCTGTTTGACATTGATCTAAGCGAGCTTGGCTTCTATACCTTTGCTTTCAAGAATATTCTTGACTGTAAAGTCATCGTTTCTAGGACCGGCTATACTGGCGAAGATGGATTTGAGATTTACGGAGATCCAATGGCGATCCGTTTGATCTGGGATGCATTTGACGCCGTAGGGGTTACGCCATGCGGACTTGGCGCAAGGGATACGCTTAGGTTCGAGGCAGCATTGCCACTATATGGGCATGAAATCAGCGATGAAATCACACCTGTGGGAGCCGGACTCAAGATGTTCGTTCGTTTCGAAAAGAATGATTTTATTGGCAAACAAGCGTTGGAAGAGCAAATTGAAAGTGGACTCAAGCGCCGTCTTGTCGGACTTGAACTGCTTCAAACGGCAATACCGAGAGAAGGTTATCCCGTATATTCAGGGGACAATGAGATCGGATACGTGACAACCGGATACTTGTCGATCACTCTAAAAAAACCGATCGCCATGGCGATGGTCGATGTCGACCATGCGAAGATCGGCACCGAAATCGCGGTCAAGATTCGGAATAAGCTTGTTCCAGGAGTCGTCCGTGATCGTAAATTCTTGCAAAAAAACTACAAAAAGTGAGAGGAGATATAAGCATGAGCAAATTATTGGATGGACTTTACTATTCGGAAAGTCACGAATGGGTCAAAGTTGTCGAAGGTAACACAGTTTTGATAGGAATCACCGATTTTGCGCAATCACAGTTGGGAACGGTCGTGTTTGTCGACCTTCCGGAAACAGGTACAAAGCTGGTCAAGGACGCTGAATTTGGCGCTGTCGAATCAGTCAAAGCGGCCAGCGATCTTTTCAGTCCGGTTGACGGAACTGTAATCGAAGTCAACGAAGATTTGATCGGCGAACCGGAAAAGATCAACGAAGACGCTTATGAGGCTTGGTTGCTCAAGGTTGAACTTGACGATTTAGAGGCACTCAAAGACCTTTTGGGGAAAGTTGACTACGCCAAACTGAGCGAATAGGAGCGAAGATGTTCAAATACTTTCCGCATACTCAAACCGATCTTGATCAGATGCTCGAAACCCTGAAGATCAAGTCTATCGATGAGTTATTTGTGGACGTTCCGAAAAACGTCCGCTTTCAACGTGAATACGATTTGCCTGAAGCAATGTCGGAAGTCGAATTACGACAATATTTTAAAGACATTGCAAAAGAGAACCGTGAATTGGTTTGCTTCGCGGGAATGGGAGTTTACGACCACTACGTTCCTTCCGTCATCGGCTCACTCATTTCCCGCCAAGAGTTCCAGACAGCGTATACACCATATCAACCTGAAGTTGCACAAGGCACTCTACAATATATCTTTGAGTTCCAGTCGATGATCCAGACCTTGACCGGTATGGACACGGCAAACGCCTCGATGTATGACGGAGCCACGGCATCGGCCGAGGCTTGTTTCATGGCTGAAGCGATCACGCGCAGAAACAAGATTCTCGTTTCCGAAACTGTGAATCCGAACGTATTGGCGACGATTCGCACCTATGCCCACTACAAAAATCTCGCAGTCGAGATCGTCCCGATGAAAGACGGCATCACTGACATCGAGAGTTTAGGACATCAAGTGACTTCAGACGTCGCAGCCTTAGTCGTTCAGAAACCGAATTTTTTCGGAATCATCGAAGGTTTTGAAATCGCCGCGGGCATATTGCATGGCAACGGTTCGCTTTTGATCGAGAATGCGGACATCTCGACGCTTGGAGTATTGAAGACCCCAAGAGAAGATGGTGCCGACATCGCGATTGGCGATTGTCAGTCGCTCGGGATGCCTTTGGCGTTCGGAGGACCGACTGTCGGCTATATGGCCACTATCAAACCTTATGTAAGAAAACTTCCTGGTCGTATTTGCGGCCTCAGCAAGGATGTCAATGACAAACGGGCGTTTGTCTTGACCTTGCAAGCAAGGGAACAACATATCCGCAGAGAAAAAGCCAACAGTAACATTTGCTCGAATCAATCGCTGATGGCGTTATACGTCACAATCTATTTGGCTTTGATGGGGCCAAACGGACTCAAGGAAGTAAATGAACTTTCCTATCAGGGAGCGCATTATCTTCATGACAGACTCATTGCGACCGGCAAATTCAAGGTCCGTTTCGAGAGACCGTTCTTGAAAGAGTTCGTCCTCGAGACGTTGATTCCTGTTGAGTTGATCCAAGAAGTTTTGCTCAAGGAAGGTTATTTCGGAGCTTTGCCATTGGTTGAGTTTAACGAGGAATATGAGAATCTCGTTTCATTTGCGGTGACCGAAAAGCGGACGAAGGCCGAGATCGACAAACTGGTGTCGATATTGGAGGGACTCTCATGGTAAACTATGATAAATTGATCTTCGAGATCTCGCGTGAAGGCCGGATTGGTTATTCCTTGCCAAAGCCATTTGCGACCGAATACACTCTAAATGACGTAAATCCAAGACACATGCGCGATGAGACACCTAAGCTTCCGGAAGTATCCGAACTTGACGTCTTGCGCCATTATTCAAACATCTCACAGAAAAACTTTGGCGTCGAAACCGGATTTTATCCTTTAGGTTCCTGTACGATGAAGTACAATCCGAAAATCAACGACGAGATTGCCGGAAACGAAGCGTTCCGGAACATCCATCCTTTGCAACCGGCTTCAACGGTTCAGGGTTGGATGAAAATCTATGACGAGTTGCAGAAGGCTTTGGGAGAACTTACGGGTCTTTCGGCTTTCTCGCTCAATCCGTATGCCGGTGCACACGGCGAGTTGGCGGGTTTGATGATCATGAAAGCCTATCATGAGAAGCGTGGGGACTACAAGCGCACGAAAGTCATCGTGCCTGATTCAGCGCACGGGACAAACCCGGCTTCAACCGCCGTTTGCGGGATGCAAGTCATCGAGATTAAATCGAACAAGCATGGACGGGTGGATTTAGAATCATTGAAGGCCAGTCTCACAGACGAAGTAGCCGGAATGATGCTGACGAATCCGAACACCTTGGGGATCTTTGAAAGCGACATTTGCGAAATCACCAAACTCGTGCATTCCGTCGGCGGCCTGATGTATTACGACGGCGCCAACTTGAATGCCATCCTTGGAAAAGCAAGACCGATGGACATGGGATTTGACATCATGCACATCAATTTGCACAAGACGTTCTCGACGCCACACGGTGGCGGCGGACCAGGATCTGGTCCGGTTGGAGTCATCGATAAATTGGTTGAATTCTTGCCTAATCCAAGAATCAAGCAACTTGACGGACACTTTTATCTCGAAGAAAGCCTTGAAGCAATCGGACGTGTTTCGATGTTCTTCGGCAATTCCTTGGTTTGGTTGCGGGCTTATGCCTACATTCTGACACTTGGCAAGGAAAACCTGGCCAAGATCGGTGACTTTGCAACGCTTAATGCAAATTATATCAAGGAACTCCTGAAGACGGAGTATTTCCTGCCGATAACCGGGCCTTGCATGCATGAGTGCGTGTTCGACGGCTTGATCGATGTTTCAACCGGTGTGAGGACGCTCGATGTCGCCAAGCGTTTGCTCGATTATGGCATGCATGCGCCGACAATCTATTTTCCATTGCTTTTCCATCAATCGATCATGATTGAACCGACGGAAACGGAGTCGAAACAGACACTCGATCATTTTGTCGAGGTCATGCTGGAGATTGCCAGGGAAGCTAAGGAAAATCCCGAAAGACTCAAACAGGCGCCGCTTACTACGCCTGTAGGCAGGATAGATGAGGTTTTCGCTGCCAAGAAGATGATATTGACTTACAAGGATTATTTGGAATATTTGACACAATAAGGGGGAAAAGCAGTGGATTTTTACTTTTTCGGAGTCGTTGATGTACTGATCGTTTTAATGGTCGCCTTGTTCGCCGTGTTTGGTTGGAAGAAGGGCTTCTTATTGACGATCGTCAAAATGGCTTCAAGCGTTTTCGGCATTATAGCTTCATTGTTGCTCGCAAGACCGTTTTCCAAAGTGCTCGACAACTGGTTTGGCGAGCAAATCGGCGTCAAAGTGCATGAATACCTTTTGGCCAGAGGCGATATGTTTACCGCCGGACTAAGCGAAACGAATGTCCGAACGGCATTCGAGAGCATGAGCCTGCCGCGGTTCTTGATCGACTGGATCGTCGAAGGTATTGATTTTGACCAAGTTGGGCTGTCGATAATCGCGGCTATCGAGCCGACGATAATCGATTTGGTGCTGCTAGTCATCGCATTCTTCGCACTGTTCTTCGGATCGATAATCTTGTTCTTCATTTTAAAGATCTTCGCGAAGATGGTGACTTCGATACCCGTCATCAAACAGATCGACAAGGGACTAGGAGTCATCTTCGGCCTGATCAAGGTTGCGGCCGTAGTCTACATCTTGTTGTTCCTGCTTGCATTGTTGTTGACGGTGCCGGCAATCAACGATTTGATCGGAGATTTTCTGGCTATCGACATGCAACTCAACACCGATGAATTCCGAGTTTCGAAATGGCTCTACAACAACAACATCCTGCAACACATCATCGACGTATTCATTTGAATGTGGCATCCATAAGGATGCCTTTTCATTTGTTTGAAGTCGAGCTGATCGATGAGCGAATCAGTCGCAAATATAGCCAAAATTGGCTATAATATTAATGATATGATATTTATCTTCAAAGGAGGAAGAATCATGAATTTCACCGAATTGATGAAAGAAAGAAGAAGCATCTACGAGTTGGACGACAATGTGACGTTATCAGATGCAGCAATCCAGGAAATGATTGAAGAAGTGCTCGACAATACGCCATCCGCATTCAATGCTCAAACCCAAAGACTGGTGCTTTTGCTTGGTTTGAAGCACCGTGAGTTTTGGGATTTGGTT
>JAFGQT010000009.1 GCA_016935515.1 Bacilli bacterium | reverse complement strand
CCTTCTTTTTCTGGGTGAACTCGTTCAGGAACTCCGGAGATGAACTTCCGTATCGCTTGCTGAATTTCGCCGCCGATAACGCTGAAACGTACGCCGGTCATGCCGACATCCGTGATGTATAGCATTCCTTTGGGAAAAACTGAAGCATCAGCGGTAGGCACATGGGTGTGCGTTCCAACAAGTGCGTTGACACGGCCATCAAGATAATTAGCCAAAGCGTACTTTTCGCTGGTAGCTTCTGCGTGAAAATCTACGATGACGTAATCACTATCTAGTTCTTTGAGCAAATCATCCATTACAGTAAACGGATTGTCGATCTGATCGCGCATGAACACTCTTCCGAGCAGGTTGACGATTGTAATTCGCTTGCCATTGTACTGAATAGTCACAAATCCTTTTCCCGGTGTTCCCGGTCCATAATTCAGAGGTCTAACGACGTTTGGATGATCAAGCACTTCCATCGCATCTTTACGCGAAAAAGCATGATTTCCAAGAGTGAATACGTTCACGCCGCGAGTCATGTAGTCCTTGTATATCGATTCGGTGAGTCCATTACCATTAGCGATGTTTTCACCGTTCACGATAACAAACTGAGGTTTGTACTGCTGCTTGACTAAAGGGTAGAAACGATCGAACGCTTCCCGTCCCCTTTCCATGTAAACGTCTCCAACAAACAATATTCTCATACTTTTACTTCCTTAATAGGATAGCCTCCCCTGGTGGGAAGGCTATCGAGTTTCATTATTTAGCGATGTCCTGTGCCCTTGTTTCCCTGATAACAGTGATCTTGATCGTACCTGGATAACTGAGCTTTTCTTCGATTTGTTGCCTGATTTCACGAGCAACCACGAAAGCTTTTGCGTCGTCTACCTCATTCGGTTTGACGATCACCCGGATTTCTCTTCCGGCTTGAATCGCGTAAGCTTGTTCGACGCCAGGAACAGAGTGGGAAAGTTCCTCGAGCTGCGTCAATCTATTGATGTAGTTTTCAAGTGACTCGCTTCTGGCTCCTGGACGAGCTGCTGACAAGGCGTCAGCCGCAGCCACGAGAACCCCGATGATGGTTGTAGATTCATTGTCGCCGTGGTGACTGCCAATAGCGTCAATAACTGCTTTGTGTTCACGATACTTGTTCGCGAGCATGATGCCTATATCGACATGAGATCCTTCGACTTCATGGTCGACGGCCTTGCCAATGTCATGCAACAAGCCTGCGCGCTTTGCGATAACTTCGTTCTCGCCTAACTCAGCGGCCATTTTACCGGCCAAATACGCTGTTTCGATCGAATGCTGAAGTGCATTTTGACCATAGGAAGTTCGGAAATGAAGTCTGCCAATCAGTTTGACCAAATCAGGATGGACTCTACCGACTCCGGTTTCGAAGACTGCTTTGTCACCAATGTCACGGATGAATTGGTCGACCTCAACGCGTGTTTTCTCGACAATTTCCTCAATTCTTGCCGGATGGATCCGACCATCCTGAATCAAGGTTTCAATCGATTTCTTCGCAATTTCGCGGCGAATCGGATCAAATCCCGATAAAACGACCGCTTCCGGTGTGTCGTCGATAATCAAGTCGACACCGGTCAACGCTTCAATAGTTCTGATGTTTCTACCTTCGCGTCCGATGATTCGGCCTTTCATTTCATCGTTCGGAAGGGTCACAACCGATACAGTCGATTCTACGGTAACATCCTGGGCATATTTCTGGATTGCCTGGGTGATAACCTCTTTGGCATATTTTTGTGCCTCATGTTTTGCTTTGTCTTCTTCTTCATGCAAATACTTGCCAATTTCAGTGGCCATTTCGGATTCAACCCGACTCATGATCACCTGTTTTGCTTGTTCTTCGGTGAAATTGGCTATTTCTAGCAATTTGGTATTTTGTTCCTGGATAACACTTTCCAGTTTGCTGTTTTTCTCCTCAAGAGCGTTTTTCTTTTCATCAAGCAATTCTTCCTTACGATCCAAATTGAGTTCGCGTTTATCAAGATTGGCAGCTCGACGCTCGAGCATGTCTTCGCGTTGGTTCACCTTATTTTCAAGTTCGGAAACCATCGCTTTTTTCTCTTTAATTATTTTATCGTTCTCTAGATTTAGATTGTAGATTTCTTGCTTTGCTTCCAAGAGTTTTTCTTTTTTGATTTTTTCTGCTTGAGAATTCGCTTCTTCAATGATGTTCAATGCCTTGTTTCTGGCGTTCTGGAATCCTTTTTCGACGACCGAAACCCGAATCAGGAAACCTACCAGACCACCAATGCTTAAGCCTAGCAAACCGGAGATAATAATTTCAGGCCATTGCATAATTATTTCCTCCGTTTATTTAGTTGCCATATATAAGAGTGCATCGCAAATATCTATATTCGAGATACACAACCAATATGCGTTTTCTTACAATTCATTATATAATAAAATGGGTCGATAGTCAAAAATTATTTACCGTAATCTGCCGGAATGCAAAATAAAAAAACGGAAAACGCTAGGCGTTATCCGTTTTGATGTTGAGTGATTTTCTGACTTGACTGGCGATTTCTTGGTAAATCTCAGGATTCTCGTCCAAAAACCTTTTTGTGTTTTCTTTTCCTTGACCAATTTTCTGGTCTTGATATGAATACCAAGCTCCGCTTTTCTTGATGATTTCCTTTTCAACCGCAAGGTCTACGACCTCTCCAACCTTGGAAATTCCCTGACCAAAAATTATGTCTACCGTGCAAGTCTTGAAAGGTGCTGCGACTTTGTTCTTGACGACTTTAACTCTCGCTTGGTTACCAATGAACTCAGTGCCTTCCTTGATCTGCTCACCCTTGCGGATCTCGAGCCTGACTGAGGCATAGAACTTCAGAGCTCTGCCTCCAGGAGTTGTTTCCGGATTGCCGAACATGACGCCGACTTTTTCACGAATCTGATTGATGAAGATGGCAATACACTGGCTTTTGGAGAGCACACCGGATAGTTTTCTCATTGCTTGGCTCATGAGTCTTGCCTGCAATCCAACATGTGAATCGCCCATCTCGCCGCGAATTTCAGCTTCCGGAACCAAGGCTGCAACAGAATCCACAACCATGATGTCAACTGCACCACTGCGAATCAGCGCCTCAGCTATTTCAAGTCCTTGTTCGCCTGTATCGGGTTGCGACAGAATCAAGGAGTCAATATCGACTCCCAAAGATTTCGCATATACTGCGTCAAGAGCGTGTTCAGCATCGATAAAAGCCGCATATCCGCCCCGTTTCTGCACTTCTGCAATCGCATGCAAAGCGAACGTCGTCTTTCCAGAGGACTCAGGTCCATAAATCTCAACGATCCTGCCTCGTGGATAACCGCCGACGCCAAGAGCTGCGTCAAGCGCAATCGATCCCGAGGAGATCGATTCGATACCCATGTTCTGGGTGGCTTCGCCAAGAATCATGACTGCGCCTTTACCATATTCCTTCTCAATTTCCTTCAAAGCAATGTCCAAGCTCTTTCTTCTCTTCTCGTCTGCCATGAAATCCTCCTTGATCTTTCGTTGTTCAGTCTAAAATGATACGCAATAAATGCGGTTTTTCGTTAAATTGATTCACAGATTATTTTCTTGTTCTTGAGGAAATAATCTAATCCCGACACAATCGTCAACAACAGAGCCAAGCCCATTATTATCCAACCTATATAGTTGATCCAAACTAGGTCATACGGCATGGCAAAGAAATACCAGACAATCGCGAACATAGTTGTAGCCGTCTTGTATTTACCCAGGTTAGAAGCGGCGATGATCTTTCCTTCGCCAACGGCAACCAGTCTGATTGATGTGACGATCAATTCACGAGCCAAGATCACTAACGGGAACCAAAAAGGCATCCACATGTTCGTCATCAGCTTGAAATTGTCGGCTAAAATGAGCAACGCTGTCATCACGAGCAATTTGTCAGCCAATGGATCCATGAACTTCCCGAAGGTAGTGACGATGTTTCTCTTTCTAGCTATTTTTCCGTCAAAATAATCAGTCAGAGAAGCGACAGCGAAAATAACACCTAGAATCCAATATGTTGATGCCCCAATGACCCCAATGGCTAAATAAACTGCGACCATTGCCGGAATGAGAAGCATCCTAATCATTGTTAATTTGTTGGGTAGATTCATCTTATGCACCTCGCAAAACATTATACCATGAATTGTGGTTTTGATAAAGACAATTCAACTAATAACACATGAAAAAAGCAACCATCAAGGTTGCTTTACCGTTGGTTTATTCTTCGGCAGGGAGCTCAACGTTGTGGAATACTTCCTGCACGTCGTCAATCTCGTCCGTCATTTGGATAAAGCGCTGGAATTTGGCCATATCATCTTCGTCCAAGGCAACTCTTTCCGGTGGAATATAAGTGACTTTATCTTCCAGAAAGTTGAGTTCCCTTCCCGTTTGGACAAGAACATCCTTGATGGAATCTAGATCATTGGGTTCACCGATGATTGTTACGACTCCGTCATCTTCCTCGATGTCACGAATTTCGATCTCGGCAGTCATCATCAAGTCGAGGACTTCTTCATCATCAATTCCTTCAACGCTGATGATTGAAGCGTATTGATATTGATAAGTGACGCTGCCAGCAACTCCAAGTTTACCACCGGTCTTTGTAAAACAGCTCCTAACTTCCCCAAAAGTGCGGTTGACATTGTCCGTCAAACACTCGACGATCAACGTTGATCCTCCCGGGCCAAAGCCTTCGTACCTGACAGGTGAGTAATCCTCGCCGGCTCCACCTTTTGATTTTTCAATGTTTCGTTTGATTACGTCTCCCGGAATCTGATTCTGTTTTGCGCGTTCGATGACACGCTTGAGTGAAAGGTTGCTATCGGGATCAGGACCGCCTGTTTTTGCGGCCATATATATTTCTTTGCCGAATTTAGAATAGAGCTTGCTCTTTAACAGGCTCGTCTTCTCCATCGCGGCTTTTCTGACTTCATGGGCTCTTCCCATAATTTCACCACTTTCGTCTATTTTATTTTGATTTTTGTCACGTCGGGAAATAATTCGACGTAGCCTTGCTTATAGAGCGACCCTAGCGCTCGTTTGAACGCTGATTTGCTCATTTTGAAGGCAGCTTGGACTTCTTCAGGCGAAGACTTATCTGTGAACCTCATGGTTCCTCCTCGCTCCTCAAGAAATTTGAAGATCTTCTTTGCATCTAGAGAAATCATGTTTTCCTTTGCTTCAATCAAAGTGCCAACATATTCGCCTGAGTCGTTAAGTTTGAGAAGCTTGGGCATGATGCTTTCGCCAAGTCGGTATGTCTTCCTTGTATTGTTGATATGGACAAATATTTCTTTGCCTTGCTCTGTAAAGGCGACTATGCCCTCAGGCAGGATATATTGAACATTTGCTTGATATGTATTGTCAAGCTCTAAGTCTGGTGTTAAAGGAAAGTATCCAGCAATCTGCTTGCGTCCGACGAACTTAGCGAACAGCGTATTTTTCTTGAGACGTAAAGTCACAAACAATTTGTCTTTAACTTGTGGCCAAATGTCAAGATTAAACGGAAGGTCGTCCTTTGACAAAAGCAGATCTTTGACCAGATTGTTGTTCAAAAATACTCCAAGTTCATAATTGACTCCGACAACCTCAAGAAATCCGCCTTCATCAAGGGCAAGATATGCTTGTCTTGTAGAAGCAGTTATCCGGCCTTGGTTGTCAACATAAAGGAATACCCTGATTTTCTGGTCTGGTTGATAATCCTCAAGCGCCTCTTTTTTGTGGAGAAAAACTTCTGTCTCTCCGTCCGAAAGAATGTATGCAATGTCCGATTCTCTGATGACTTTCAAGATATTGTAATCACCGATTATCATTGTATTTTCACTGCCCTTCCCAAAGGTACAAGAAACAATAAATAGGGAAAATCAGTTTCCCTAACTCTTTTTTGAATCGGATTGAATTGACAGATTGCCTCACCAATCCTGTCGCGAATCAATAAGCTGTTTGTTTCTTTCATTTTCGTTCCGTTCCAATGCCACGATCTTTGTTTGTGTTTCATCTAATTATACCAAAACGAAAGCACGATGTCCACTTATTCCGACCGCAAAAAAGGGGCAATTTAAGCTTGCCCCAATACATTAGTATTTCTTTATTTGCGTAGGCCGTCATAACCTTGGATCAGACTGCTAAAGAAGATAACTGCTTCCGCAAGCGCGTCAATCTTCAGTGATTCGTCAATTCCATGCATTTTCTTTAAATCCTCATTGCTGACGCGAATTGGCGAGAATCTCAAAGCGCTATCGCATATCTCTTGATAGAAACGAGCATCGGTTCCGCCTAAGATAACATAAGGGGAAATCAACACGTCTGGAAAGTTTGACTGTATTTGATTGACAAGATATCTATATGCCTTGCCCTGAGTATTGACCATTGGCGTTGCTTCACGCCCCTCGAGGATTTCACACTCAACATTGTACTTCTTTGCTAGTTTTGAAATTGCTTCATGCGAGGATGCGATCCCTTGGATCGGATGTGTTCGCAGATTTGCGATGACATACGCTTCCGAGGGAATCACATTTTCTGCTTTGCTTCCTTCCATCATCGTAAACGCAATTGTAGTGGAAAATAAAGCTCTTCCATACGGGTTGATTTTTGGCAACAACCATGTTGTCAACCCTTTGAATAACCACATGTTCCCGAACAATAACCGATATGGAAAAGACATTGCAGGTGCCGCTGTAGCGAACAATTGTTTCACTTCAGGAATCATCTTCGTCTTGAGCGGAAAGTTCTTTTCGATATCGTTTATCAGCGCAGCTAGTCTAGCTATCGGAGTATTCTTCGGCGGAGTTGATGAATGTCCTCCTGAAGACTTAGCAGTAAGTTTGAAATTGACATAACCTTTTTCTATGACTCCGATGAGTGCGAGCGGGGCACTAACTGATGGCAGTGCTCCGGTCACGATTGCTCCGCCTTCATCAAGTACCAAACCCGGCTTAATGTCTTGCGATTTCAAAAACTCAACGATTGTGGCCGCTCCTACACCAGAGATTTCTTCGTCGGAAGATGAGGAAAGATAGACGTCAGTTTCTGGAACATATCCTGTTTCAAGCAGCTCTTCGACCGCGCGAAAAAATGCATAGAGCGTGCACTTGGTATCGAAAGACCCTCGGCCGATGATCTCCGTGTCGGTTACAACACCGGCAAAAGGATCGACGCTCCATTGTTCTATACTTGCGGGAACGACATCCTGGTGAGCCATCAACACCAAGGGATTTTCGTTGCTCTTACCTTTCCAGTGGAACAACATCGAACCCCCTGGGAAAAAGTGCTTTACCAAATTTTGATGCACCAAGGGGAAAAGCTTTTCCATGTCTTTTTGCATCTCGACGAACAATGGTTCGTTGCTTGTGTCTTTCAAAGCAATCGTTTTGTGCCTCACAAGAATTGACAGCTCCTCTGCATATTTTCTTGCGAGGGTCCGATCAACAGCGATCTTTTCTTTCGAAAGCGATTTTCTGCCAAGAAGAATGGCGTTAACGACAGCAATCAACAAGATCGCAAAAATGATAATTCCAAT
>JAFGQT010000079.1 GCA_016935515.1 Bacilli bacterium | reverse complement strand
GTGTTCGCCACCGCAAACTCGATGTATGCACCTTCGGATTTTCCGATCCACTTCTCTTGTTCGGTCTTGATTCTTTCCGGAGCATCCAATTCTTTTAGTCCTTTGAGCAATTTATCGGCATATTCTGTAATTTTCAGAAACCAGACATCTTTTTCAAGTTGCTCAACTTCGTGTCCGCATCTATCGCAGACTCCACCTTGAGATTCTTCGTTTGAAAGGACTACCTTGCAACTGGGGCAGAAATTGACGTAAGTTTTGCTTTTGTAGACAAGACCGTGTTCATACATCTTCAGAAATATCCATTGCGTGAACTTGTAATACTCCGGATCTGTGGTATCAACAACGCGGCTGAAATCAAAGGAAAACCCGGTAGCTTTGATTTGCTCCGTGAAGGTTTTTATGTTCTCGTCAGTGATGATCCGAGGATGGATATTGTTTTGAATCGCGTAGTTCTCGGTGGGCAAACCGAAGGCATCGAATCCGATTGGAAACATAACATTGTAACCTTCCATGCGCCGCTTGCGTGAGACTACTTCCAATGACATGTAGGCTCGGATGTGTCCGACATGCATCCCGTGCCCCGAAGGATATGGATATTCTACCAACGAGTAATATTTCGGTTTATCTGAAAAATCCTTTGCATGAAAACAACCGGAGCCATACCACCTCTCCTGCCATTTACGTTCGATTTCCTTGTGATTGAATCCTGGTACAAACTCACTCATATTCAAACCTCCTAATAAAAAGATCGCCCCTGCAAAAGGACGATCATGATCGCGGTACCACCTTAATTCCGGACGAGCCGGCACTCAGATCCTTAACGCGGACAGACGTTCAAGACTACTTGGGTTCATCCTGAAAGCTCAAAGGACGAGAAGGAATTGTTTCCGTTCCGGTTTTCACCAACCACCGGCTCTCTTATCGGAATGTCAATACCTATGCTTCCTTGTCATTGCATTTTTACATATCATATCATGAGTCAGATTTTTTTGCAAGTTGTAATCCTATGAATCGTCGTCTTCCGAGTTTTCAGACTCTTCAGATTCATCATCTTCAATAAGCGAATATTCGCTATCAACTGTATTGGAACCATGAGACTGCAAATGCATCATAGTCTGATAATACAGTTCGCGTTGCAGAAGGTAGATGGAACGGTAACCAATGAACATGAGAACGAAGAACAACATCTGGTGAAGATCGAGCAGATTGTAAAAAGTCATCAAAAAAGCTATCGGTGTAATCGCAAAGATCACCAGTTTGTAAATCTTGCCAAACTTGATAAACTTCCTGAGCCTGATAAAGGGAATAGTAGATACTAAGGAAATGAACAAAAGCAAAAACAAGTTACCCGCGAAACCTACGACCAGACTACCGATCAGAATGGCCACTTTCATTGACGCAAAAAAGTCGTCAAAACCTATTTCGTCTGATCCAGTAAAAATGCTCATTGACGTAAAACGCTGACCATCCATATAGAAGTCGAGCCGATCGCCTTGAACGATGATTGTCGATGCGTCCATCAACGCACTAATTTCCGAAATGTCTGTGTCTTCATTTAGGAAAAACAAAGTGTACCCGTATAAAGTGTACTTGTCGGAATCTTCATGACTTGGATCTTCACACACAACAGTTCCAGAGTTCAATACACAGCCCGTGATCTCAGTTGTGATCACGTCGTTGTTCTGGTAGCCTGCATAAAAAACGATAGCTCCTATGGACATGAAAAGCGTCAATATCATCAAATAGAAAAATGCGAACCAGCCTGACTTGTTTCTGTATGTTATCAGATTTCGAGGCTGGAAAATACTGTCTTTTGCAATGTTATACACTATTATCACCCAACTTATTACATTATATCACATTTGCCTATTATACGAACCAAAATCGCATCGGTATTGTGCTATAATTGATCATGGTGATAGGATGAATTATCAGACGAAGGAAAGACCGTATCTGACGGTCAATGATTTTTATCGCGAGAAATTCGGCGAGAAAGTCTTCCGGATACCCTTGAATGCTGGATTTACATGTCCTAATCGTGACGGGACCCTGTCCTATGCGGGATGTATCTATTGTTCCGAAAAAGGTTCGGGAGATTTCGCTGGCGATGTTTCCATGACGCTCGAAGAGCAATACATAGAAATCAAGGCCATGATGACCAAAAAATGGTCTTCAGGAAAAACGATTGTCTATTTCCAGGCGAACACAAACACTTATGCCCCAGTCGACAAACTGAGGCAGATATATGACGCTGCCTTGAATCTTGATCCGAATATCGTCGGTATCAGTATCGCCACGAGACCTGATTGCCTCAAAGATGATGTTTTGAAATATCTTTTCGAACTGAACAAAAAAACATTTTTGACAGTTGAGTTGGGATTGCAGACGATTCATCCTGAAACTGCAAAACTGATCAACCGTCAGCACGATCTCGAGACTTTCGATCAGGCCGTCAGTCGTCTGCGCAAAGGAAATATTCATGTCGTAGCCCATATCATCAATGGCTTGCCGCATGAAACCAAAGACATGATGCTTGAAACCGTTGCCCACCTGAACAAACTTGATATCCAAGGGCTTAAAATCCATATGCTTTACATCACCCGCGATACCGCTATTGCCAAGTATCTAGAAAAAACCAATTTCAAGTTGCTGACACTTGGTGAGTATGTGGAAATCGTAGCCGATCAAATCGAATTGTTGAGACCCGACATAATCCTCTACCGATTGACCGGAGATGCACCAAAAGAAGATTTGATCGCGCCAATGTGGTCCTTACGCAAATTCGTTGTGACAAACGAAATCGACAAACTGCTGAGAAGGAGAAAAACATATCAAGGGGTGAGATATCAAAATGATCAAAGTCGCTGAATGGTCGCATGAGTTGTTCCTTCAAAGAGATTTTCATGACAAGATCCTTATCGACATGACGTGTGGAAGTGGCAGGGATACTTTGTTCTTGGCTGGCATCGCCAATAAGGTTTATGCCTTTGACATTCAGGTCGAAGCCATTGAGATGACTCGCTCATTGCTTGAGCAAAATAATGTAACCAACGTTACGCTGATCAACAGCGATCATCAATTCGTGTCTGATCACGTCAAAAAGCCGATTGCCGGAGCCATTTACAATCTCGGTTACCTTCCCGGAGGTTCCAAGGAAATCCGGACCGAATCCGATTCTACGATCAACTCCTTGAAAAAACTGCTTGAACTACTTGAAATCGAAGGCATTGTCGTTCTAGTTGTATATCAAAAACATACCGGCAATGAAAGCATGAGGCTTTTACACTTCGTTGAACGACTGCCCAGTAGACACTTCGATGTGATGAAATATTCCGTTTTGAACAAGGAACTTGCCCCATATATTATCAAGATCACAAAAACTGCATGAAAAACTCTGTATCAAGCCGCGTTAGTCGGTAGATACAGAGTATTTTTTTATAAGTTGGATTTCATTATATCAAAAACCGAGTCATAATCCTTATCCAATTCAGCGATCACTACTTCAAAATCAAGACCCTGGAGAATTCTATGTTCCAATTCTTTCCGCTCTTGAAAGAATCTCAGAGCACCATCATAACCGAGATAATTCTTGAGATGTGCGTTCTTTGAACCCTCGAAGTATTCAATCACGTGATCGATCCAATCTTTATACAGTGCCTTGTTTCTGCTTCTGCGTTCATTGATCGTCTTGTCAAAAATTGTCTTGACGTCTATCTGGTCAATGTAGAATAACTTGACTTCAACTTCAGAGAATACCTCGCTGAAACGGCGAAAGTAATTGATGGTCTGTTCGATGTTCAAATCATATTTTAGCATGATCTCGTTGATATGATTCTGTAAAAAAACGCACTCGAAAATGTAAGTTTTGTCAGTATCAGCGTTCTCTTTGACAAAGCTTTCCCATAATTTGACATGCTCACGAAAAAAATAGTCTAGATCATCTGTGTTGTAGATTTCAAAATGCTGGCAATAATCGTAAAATCCTTTAGATCTTTCATCAATCTCTATATTTGTATATGCCAATAAATAACCATCATCTGTCTGTTTGACATGACATGCAATCTTATCTGCAAGTTGTGGGTATTCGGTTATCATTCTTTCCAGATCAGTCTCGGAAAGGATCGACGTCCAAGCAAGATCCACTGGATGTAGATCGCCCTCGGAAAAAAACTTGTTGTCAATGTGGTTGGCATCCAAATATTGTGAAATTCTTTTAGCAAAGGTGGTTTTCCCGCTGCCGGGAAGACCTTCAATTAGTATTATTTTCATCGCTCGCTCCTGATTGTTCTGATTTCCAGATCAATGTATCGCTCTAAGGTATGGTAAACGTAATCAAGTTTCTAAGTTTGATTCTCGCTCTTGACGAGATTTTTGACATAAATTCTCGAAAATTGTTCTACATGCTTTTTGACAGTTTCCAGTGCCATAGATTCAGCATCGCTCATATTCCCAAATTGGTTGATCATCAAGAAAATAGGTGCATAAAAATGGTAAGCCATGATCTTCGGATCGCATTTGATGAATACACCACGATCCATCATTTGTTGAAACAATTCCGATTCAAATGCGATTGCGCCATCGATGAAGAATGAACGGTAGGCGCTTCCAGCCTTCTCGCTACGGTATTGTTCGATTGTCAACAACCTTCGATACTGCTTGGCAAAATTGTCTTTGATCATGAACAGCAGCATCTTCTGGGCGATGGCCACTAAAGCTTCAGTAGTCACCTGCACATACGTGTCAACAATGTCTTCCATTGTTCCTTGAGGGATCTGACTGCTCATTGCCATCTCTCGATAGCGCTTTGCCATTTCATCGATGATGCTGTTGAAAATATCTTCCTTGGAAACAAAGTGATTATAGATGGATGGCGCTTTGATACCAACCGAATACGCGATGTCGCGCATTGACACGCCTTCGTATCCACGCTCGGAAAACAACTCCAACGCATGATTGATGATCGCTTCACGTGTCTTTTCCATTTACTTATCCCCTCCATGGTGTTGCTTTATTCAGCCAACTCCTTGATTCCCAGTGATTTTTGTCAATCGGATTCCATGTGTTCCCACGATGCATCATAGACATGATTTTGAATAGGGCTTTCGATTTCAATCCGGGTTTGACGTGACCGATCTTAGTTTGGATTTTGCATCCAAGTTTCTTTGTCTTTTCTGCAATCTTGGCCTTGATAAGTTCCGGGACTTCTTGATAATTCTTTGCTTTGACAAGAAATGGTAATCTATATGTTTTTCCGACTCCCCACCAGAACATCTGTTTGGCTATTGATTTTGTCACGCTCTTTGCACCAGCACCAGCTGCAGTTGAGACTGCCACGCCAATCTTTGTGAACATCTCGCCATTGGGCCGATGCGTCATATAAATATATCCTAAGTGATCGAACAATGTCTTCAATTGACCTGACATGTCCAAACAATATGTCGGTGAATCAATGATAATTACATCCGATCGGAGAATTGCCTCTGCGATCGGTTTGACCTTGTCTTTATGTGGGCAATATGATTCTCCCTTGTATATACAACTGACACATCCGACACAATACGTTGGACCATCAAGTGGCAACATGAATGAATTTACTTGATCATCCGGACTTTGCTTCAAAGAATTGATAAGTGCTTCACTGACATGATAGGTGCTCCCACGATGTATTTGACCGTGGATGACTGTAATTTCCATATAAGTATTTCCCTTTACAATAATAATAGTGAAGACTCGATAACTAGAACTTTGATGATGATTGCGGCAGCCAAGACATAGAACATCCACTCTCGATAACTAGCCTTACGAATGATAACTGCACTCAAGACCGTCAACATATTGACCGCTCCAAGAATCATGCAAAGTGTGGACTGAAAACTATTGGCAGCGAACACACCGCCCTGTAAACTAGGATCTGTCATTGCCATGACGGAAAGATGATAGCTGTCTCTATAAGCAACAACGATGCAAAGCACCAGGCCCAATATCCAGAGCAAAGTCAATCTTCTGCCCCAACTCTTTACTTTTCTGCGATTCATCCATGTAATGAGAATCACTGCAAGCACAACTGTAAGCAATACGTAAGCTGACCATTCAAAACCAGTAATAAATGTGAACATAATAATCTTCTTCTCCTCCAAACTAACGATTGTTAGCTATATTATAACTAACGACCGTTAGTCTGTCAAGATTATTTTTCACATTTTTTTTAAAATCATCAAAAAAACAAAAAGATGATCCTCGGGCAAGAGAATCATCCGCGCAAAACTAATCATTATGCTACACTATAAACTGCCAATAAGATCCTATCGGGAGATAAACGCATCAGGATTCCTGCTTTTGGTGCAAGAACAGGTCCCATTGTTCAAGCTTCATGATCCCAGCATATATATTGAACGGAAACATGATAATCTTATGATTAAAGATTATTGCTTTGCTGTCGCGAATGCGTCGAACTTCTTGAAGATTCTCATAAGTCTCTATCAAATACTTGTTCGTCTCTTCCTCTTTGTCCAGTTCGTCGTAGGCGGTCTCAATCAACATCAGGAGTTTGGATTTATCATCATGAGGAAGGTCCTTGACGACGATATTGACATAATCCTTGAATCTTCCATGCGCATTGCCGTTGATCTTGGAAAGCAGATTGATCATCTTGCGAAGTTCGATATCGAACTTGGACTGAAACTTATACACTTCTCGGTAACTCGATTGGATTGAACGAACCACAAAAATGCTTCCGACGACGATAACGCCAATCAGAAATATCACTATTAGGGAAATCTCAATGATTTTTCCCCATTCTGTCAATATCATGATTATCTACCTTCTTCTGTCTGCTGTTTCAATGTCTCGACCAAGTTCAATTGCTCCCAAGGCAGATCGAGATCATTACGGCCAAAGTGACCGTAAGAAGCCGTTTGTCTATATATCGGCCGTTTAAGATCGAAATAACTGATTATGGATTTGGGACGGAAATCAAAACTACGGGTTATTATTTTGGCAATCTCATCGTCAGATACAATTCCAGTGCCAAAGGTGTTGACGCCAATACTTGTTGGCTTAGCGATGCCAATCGCATATGAAACTTGAATCTCAATCTCTTTGGCAAGGCCAGCAGCGACAACATTCTTAGCTACATAACGACATGCGTACGCAGCGCTGCGATCAACCTTGGATGGATCCTTTCCGGAAAAAGCACCACCACCATGATGGACCGCTCCGCCATATGTATCAACAATGATCTTTCTTCCGGTCAACCCTGAATCGCCTGAAGGACCTCCGATGACAAATCTGCCGGTGGGGTTTACATGAATTATTGTATTTTCATCGATGTATCTTTCAGGAATGACATTCCTGATGACATGTTCGGTGATGTCATTTCTAATAGTCGATTGGGATATTTCCGGAGCGTGCTGAGTAGACACCAACAACGTGTCAAATCTCTTCAAACTGCCATCATCGTTGAATTCACAAGTGACTTGCGTCTTGCCATCTGGACGCAAGTATGGCAACAGTCCGGATTTTCTTACCTGTGCGAGGCGCAGAGCAAGTTTTGAAGCATAAACGTGGGCTATAGGCATGTATTCTGGTGTTTGGTCAGTGGCGTACCCAAACATCATCCCTTGGTCACCTGCGCCTTGTTCATGCTGCAAATCCTCATTCACACCAATGGCGATATCTTCCGATTGATTATTGATCGAAACCAGCACAGCCAAATTCTCGGCGTCGAAACCATATTTCCCTCGATCATATCCAATATCCGCAACCGTCTTTCTGACTATGTCTTGGATATCAACATATGTTTTTGTAGTAATCTCACCGGCAACAAGCACCAATCCGGTGGTGACCAAGGTTTCAACGGCCACTCTTGCATCTGGATCATCCTTAAGGATTTCATCCAATATTGAGTCGCTGATTTGGTCGCATATTTTGTCCGGATGACCTTCGGTCACCGATTCTGAAGTGAAAAATCGATACATTTGATATTCTCCTATCCTTGTGAAAGCCGGTAATAAATCGACTCGAAATCGTCACTATACTTGACGAATCGGTCGAGAATCTGTGGGTCGAAATATGGAAAGAACTCCAGTTGCAACAAGTCCAGCGCTCTGGAATGTTTCATTTCACGTTTGTAATTGCGCGGTTGTCTTAATATCTCGTACAATTCGCAAAGCAAAATCACTTGCGATTCGCGATTGTTTTGGATTTGGTTCATTTCCTTGATGAAGTTCTTGTCTGCAGTTTTTTCAAAATGAGCGCGGACGATGTCCTCGCCTTTTTTTTCAAGTTGCAGACGCTTGATTATGATTGATCCAATTATCGTTTTTTCTCTGATTTTCCGAATGTCCGCATCTTCCAAAACTTCTTTGTCATCATAATCGGCGAGGCTCAAATAATCGCGTTTGTCGATATGGATTTTTGAGAAATCGAATATCTCCTGACACAACTTGGGAGAATAGCCTAAGAAATTACCCAATTTGGCTGCCATTTCAGCGACACGCTTGCCGGAGGCTTCCAGCATTTTCTCCTTGTTGTCATCATCACGCTGTTTGTAAACACTGATGACGTCGAAAACATCTGAGACGACCGCTTTGAAGTCTTTTTCCATTGCCCTGCGCTTGATCAGCTCTTCTTTGCGCTTGTTGTTCATGTCTTCGGATATCTTGGCTGTGGAATATAAAGCGATCATGAATACCGCCAAGACAAGGGTTCTGAGGACAATGTCGGTCAAAATCGGTCCTTTTAGGTAATTCCATAGAGTCACAATATCAGACGCATGCTCATAGACGGGATACAAAATCGTCAAATGGATGATGGTCATAGCGACAATGGCAACTTTGAAGACGAGATTCAAAAGCTTTGGATCCTGGTATAAAGCAAGCACCACCAAAGCAAAATAGATCAGTGAATATCCAGCTTGGGTTATGCTGAAGAAACCTTCCGCGGCATTGCTGCCAAGCGTCAAACGCAATTTGATATATACTGCGAGTGCCATCAAAAAGATGTAAATACCAGAAATGTATTCCCCAAGCTGTTGCTTGTGGAGAGTTTTAGGTTCTTGGGAGATAATCTGTCTGACTGTCTGGCTTGAAAAGAACATGATCAAGAAGATGGCGAAACTCACAATCAGATTGACGTTCAACTTCACGCCTTCTGAACCAATCAAGGTGAAAAGCAAAAACACGATATTGGTAACCCAAAGAATGTTTCGAATTACGAGGTTTTTTCGATAAAGAACTGAAGTCTCGTCAAGGATGTCGACACCTGCTTCGAAACTGAATCGGTTGATGAAGAACTGCCTGATGTTGGACATCAGGATTGCCAGTTTGCCTTTTCCTTCAACCTCGTATTGTTTTATATTTGCGCCGACTTTTTTTTCATCAAAACGATTCTTGAAGGACGTGATGCGAAAAAAGTCTACGAATTTATCCAATCTAGTTCTCTTTTTGGGTGGTTTTTCCGGTGCGACGGATGCCATATACTGATCGATCTTTTGTTCAGTTTCGGGCGTTGACATCTTGTTGATATTCTTTTTTCTTCCAGTTTCGTTCTTTCGAAAAAACTCGTCAAGGGCTTTTTCCCGATTATCCATCACATCACCTCCCTTATTTCAAATAACTGAATGTCAGAACAACTTCGGTTGCTCGATTATTGACGGATCCTTTCTTGCTTCGATTTCATTCTCGATTTGGGCAACCCTGGTCGACGCCGCAGCAGCGATCGCTCCGACTATATCGTCAAGAAAGGTATGGCAAGCGGCTTTGTTCTTTTTACCGGCATCATTGAGTTTGTTTACGATTCCGGGTTTGTTGACGTCGATATCGCCAAAATTCGTTTTGCCGATTGTTCCGTATAGTCCTGCAAGCTCAAGGCCAAACAACTCGTCGATACCAAACATGCCAAGATCAGTTGCCATGATTTCCTGGATCGGTCCATTGAAAGCTCCCGCTTCAGTCAAGCGGTCAATCTCCGCACCAAGTTGCAACAAATGGAAAACATCGCGCAACGAAAGGATTTTTTCAACCGACTCAAGACACTCGTTGTACGAGATGTCGGGTTTCCACTTCGACTGTTGCTTGTAAGCAATTTCCGCAATCTGCTCGATGCTTACTCCCCGCTCATGTAATTTTTCTACATTCATCATGTACATCTCTTCGCGTGAAAACAAGGTTTTTTGCCGATTCATATAGTCACCCCCGCATGAATCTATACTAACTTAATATTATAACATATTTTCGTCAAGATACATAAAGACTATTCGAAAATCTTGCCGACAATCATCAGCTTTCTGCCACTTCCGTTCAGGAAATCCTTGATTGGAAGCGGATTCTTGCCTTGAAGTTGCACCCTTTGTAGCGCAATGAGGTCGTCTGCGGTTTTAACATAGACATTGTTCTTGTCCACATGGACGATTTCTCCGTCAGCTCGTTGAGTATATTCCGATGAAGACACGATCTCAACATCGAGTATTTTCAGAATCTTCCCATCAATCACGGAATATGTCAATGGCGAAGGATGAAAAGCCCTGACATGATCACGTATCTGCTTTGCAGATTGATGAAAATTCAATCTTTCCTCTTCCGGTTTCAAGTTGTAAGCAAACGTCACTTTGGACAAGTCTTGCTCGAGAGGATCGATCATACCATCCAAAACCAAGGGCAAAGTATCAACCAATAGCTCTGCCCCAACTTTCCCTAGGCGTGTTTCCAAAGTCGAGACATCATCATCAGAATAAATGGGAACCTCAACTTGTCTTAAGATTGGTCCGGAATCCATCTTCATTTCCATGTTCATGATTGTCACGCCGGTTGTTTGGTCACCGTTCATGATCGCCCTTTGCATTGGTGCACCGCCTCGATAAACTGGCAGCAGTGATGCGTGCACGTTGATCGGTCTGTATTTTGGAAGATCAAGGATCACTTGGGGAATCATTTGTCCGTATGCGGCAACGATGATCAAATCGGGCTCAATATTTATGATCGTTTGATAATCCTTGCTTATTTTCTCAGGCTGAAATACCGGTATTCCGAGTTCCAATGCCAGATTTTTAACTTCGCTAGATTTCAGATCCTGTTTTCTCCCATATGGTCGATCCGGCTGTGTGACAACCAAACTGACCGGATACTTGCCGTGCAATCGCTCAAGGACTATTCTCGCGAACTGCATTGTTCCTATAAAAACGATTTTCATAATAACCACCTAACTCAAACTTGGACTTTTATCAATTGTGACGCGAATCAGTTCATTCTCATAATCCGACTTGATTTTGGCAAGAACTTGATTCAAATTTGGTTCGTGACGATATTTTATGATGATCTGGCAGCTGTAGAGGTTACGGATCTTCGGTACTAATGGCAACGAAGGACCGAGTACAATCGCCTCAAGAGACAGAAGTTCCTTGATTTGTTTGACTGCCGCTTTTGCGGCTATGAATAGATCGCGCATCTTTTCGCCTGCGAACACTATTTGCGTTAGATAATAGAACGGGACATATTTTGCCAGTTTTCTAAGTTGCATCTCATACTCATAGAAACCTTTGTAATCGTGCTCAAATGCATACTTGATCGCATAATGATTCGGATTGAAAGCTTGAATTATGACTTTCCCGGCAACGTCCCGTCGCCCGGCTCGTCCAGCCACTTGGGTAATCAACTGAAATGTTCTTTCCGGAGCTCGAAAATCTGGGGAATAAAGATTGCCATCAGCTTGGATGATACCCACCAGTGTCACTCGGGGAAAATCCAATCCCTTGGCGATCATTTGTGTTCCCAGCAAGATGTCGCCTTCGTTCTCGAACTTGTAGAGCAGTTTTTCATGAGCGTTTTTCGTTTTGGTCGTATCGCTGTCCATTCTAACAATCTTGGCCTCAGGAAACAGTTCCTGTAATTCAGTTTCGATTTTCTGGGTTCCGGATCCGAAATATCTCAAGTCAGTAGAGTCGCATTTGGGACATATCTTAGGTACCGGCTCTTTGTGATTGCAGTAATGGCATTTCAAAGTGTGGTCAGCTTCATGATAGGTAAGCGAAATGTCACAATTGGGACAGGTGAATACATGCCCACAATTCCTGCATATGACGAATGTAGAGTAGCCGCGTCGATTCAAGAGCAGGATCGTTTGTTCGTTTCTATCCAAACGCAGATTAATCTCATTGCGAAGCAGTTCGGATATCAAGCGTGAGTTACCTTGTTTGAATTCAGTTTTCATATCGACTATTTCCAGATCGGGAAGCCTCGCATTCAAAGCTCTGTTTTTCAATTCCAGCAACTCATAATATCCACGTTTGTGGCGAGCATACGATTCAATGTTCGGCGTGGCTGAACCGAGAATAATCGGTATGTGATAATATTTCGATCTTTCTTCCAATACGTCGAGCGCATAGTATTTGGGCATCTCGTCTTGCTTGTAGCTAGATTCATGACATTCGTCCACAACTAGCAGACCAAGATTGGTAAACGGCGCAAAACAGGCGCTTCTCGCCCCAATGGCTATCTTGACTTCGTGACGAATTATCTTTCGCCACTCGTCGAATTTCTCACCGATTGACAGTCCGGAATGCAGAACTGCTACATTGTCGCCAAACCTGTTTTTGAATCTGGAAACCATCATTGGCGTCAAGGAAATCTCAGGAACGAGAAGAATAGCCTCTTTGCCGGAGGCGATTACATCCGCAATCGCCTTGAGGTAGATCTCTGTCTTGCCAGAGCCTGTAACTCCATGGATCAAGAAAGTTACGTTCTCGTTGAGTTTTGCGTTAATACTCATGTATGCTTCCTGTTGCTCTTGATTTAGCACGATAGTTTTATCCGGCATATCTATAAGCGAAAACAACTCGCGATACTCTTCTTGAGATTCGATTTTTACTAAACCATTTTTCTCTAGCGCTTCAATTACAGACGGTGAAACTTTGAGCCTCTTTGTGAGTTGCACCATGCTTTCAGATTGTTTTTCGGTATTTCGCAAATACTCGAGCACTTCGTTTTGTCTTGCGGTTTTCGCTTCCGATACCGAAGAAAGGAGCTTGACAACTCTCACGTTGCGAGCTCCGGATTTTGATTTGATCTCGATTTTTTGTCTAATCGCGCCTTGTGACAATGCGTTCTTGACCTCTTTCATCACATTGTCAAGTTCGTTGCCTAGATACACAGTTTTCGCAGTCAAAAAAGAAGGTTTTAAACTATCAGGTAACAACCCTGGATCAACGACTTCCAGCCTTGTCTTGTATGTAGCTCTCAAGGCGGCAGGTAAGATTGTCTCGATGACCTTGATCATGACTGTAGCTGTCTCTGAGTGAAGCTTCCACGCCAAGTCAATCAGTTCTTCTGTCAGATAGCTTTCGAGGTCGAGAACTGATCTCAAGGGCTTTATCTCATCTTGATAGTCGCTTTTTTCCGCAAGTTCAAGTACATATCCCATCAGGACTCGATTTCCGAAATTGACACTGACGCGCATGCCCAGTTCGATTACTTCACGAAGAAAATCAGGCACCTCGTAGTCAAAAAGTCTGTCAACGGCTTTTACCGGTACATCAACTAATACTCTAGCGATCACGTTCTCACCTCCTCAAAAAACATTATATCACATCTATAAAGACAATAATTCCCTTAAGCGAAGGACTTATCTCAAACTCTCATGAAATGGAAACATCCCAATTGGAGAATCATTCGCAAAATGAAGGTCCAGGATTTCTTTGACGACTTCGTGTTTGTCAGTTGTCAACAAGTATTCCTTGTTTTCAAGCACATAGCGTACTTCAAATTTATCATCTTTACCGTTTCCGGATATTTCAAGTACGGCCATGTCCGAATCGAAAGCAATGAAGTGATCGGTTTTGTTTTCAAGCATTACATCGACATAACTTCTGGCTTCTTCCAAATCTGAAGTGATGCCATCCGAAAGTGCAACGCTGAAATGAAATTTGGGTGCTTGGAGTCTTATCTTAAGCAAATTACCCCTTTGCTTCGTTGGATCGAAGAAAGATTTAAGATCTGGTTTGCTCTCGAAAGGTTCCCAAAATAGTAGTTTCCCCTTTCTTTCCGCAAGAAACCCAACTTCTTGATGATAGAGCGAATCATAAAGCTTTTTGTCAATAGCAATTCTGACTCTTTCTCCTCCGAGTTTAGCGAAAACAGCATAGTAATTATTAGCTCCATGACTTTCCTTGCCGACCTCGACTACAGTTGATTTTTCTTTGTGGTTTTCAATATAAACTGCCCTTGCTCGGTTGATCTTTGCAATTACAGAAGCGATTACAACACTCACCAATCCGATAACGATGGCGAATAAAGCGATGAGAATTACATCTGGTCCCATTAACTAGCCTCGATTCTGAGAAAAAAAACACTAAAATTCTGGGTTTAGTGCTTTTGTCCTGCGAACTTAAAGCATCCGCAAGCCTCGATTCAATTGTAAGCCCTAACAATGTAAAAATCAAGGAACAGAGCGAAATAAATCGGATTATACGTTTGCAAAAGTCACAGTTTTCCTGTATAATTATGTTAACGCAAATCGCTTCTAGCCACGAAAGGATTTATCTCACGATGCAAAATCAAATCTTGAAGAACAACGAAGTCGGGATTTTTGCACTCGGAGGATTGGGAGAAGTCGGAAAAAATATGTACTGCGTGGAATATCGTGATGAACTCATCATCATCGATTCAGGGCTTTTATTCCCTGACGAACATCTGATGGGCATCGATTACGTTATTCCCGATTATACATATTTGATCGAAAACCAGAACAAGATTCGGGCACTTTTCATTGGCCACGGCCATGAAGACCACATTGGCGGAATACCATTTTTATTGAAAATGGTAAGAGTACCTGTGGTCTACGCTTCCGGTTTGTCTCTGGGACTTATCCGCGTCAAGATGGAGGAACACTCCAACTTGTCGCTCAATCTGCAAGAGTACCATGAATCAGACGTAATTCGTTTCAAAAACCTGTCAGTCAGCTTTTTCCGGACCAATCATTCGATTCCGGATTCTTTCGGCATTAAGATTGGCACTCCAGAAGGCAATATCGTCCATACCGGAGACTTCAAATTCGACTTCTCACCCACAGGCAACGATTCCAATTATCATAAGATGGCCCGTATTGGTGAGGAAGGTGTCCTATGCCTAATGTCCGACTCGACAAACTCGGAACTTGATGATTTCACCACTTCTGAGAAAGTCGTCAGCGAAACAATCAAGGAGTTGTTCAAGAAAATACCCGGTCGAGTCATTATCTCCACTTTCGCTTCAAATGTCCATCGCGTCCAACAAATCGTCGAAGCCTCTGTCCTTACAGACCGAAAAATCGCTGTGTTTGGTCGATCCATGGAGAAAAACATCGATGTCGGCTTGAAACTAGGATATATCAAGGCTCCTTACGGGACCTTTCTTTTCAGTCGCAATATCCACGGCTTGAAACAAAACAACATCACTATTCTTTGCACTGGATCACAAGGCGAACCATTGGCCGCATTGACCAGAATAGCTTCCGGAACCCATAAGCAAATCACCCTAATTCCGGGCGATACCGTAATATTGTCTTCATCGCCGATTCCCGGAAACCAAGAAAGTATAAACAAAACGATCAACCTGCTTTACAAGAACGGTGCCCACGTCATCGCGCAATCACCGTTTGCGGACGTCCATGCTTCCGGACACGGTGGCCAACACGAACAAAAATTGATGCTTAAACTGATGAAGCCGAAATATTTCGTTCCGATTCACGGCGAGTACAGAATGCTAAAAAGACATGCCGAACATGCGATTGACACAGGAGTTAAGCCGGAAAACGCCTTTATCATGGATAACGGCGATGTGCTTGCTGTATCTAAAGAAGGAGCTCGCATCGCCGGAAAAATCCAAACTTCGGATGTTTATGTCGACGGTTCCGCAATTGGCGAAGTAGGTTCACAAGTCATCAAGGACAGACGCGAACTTTCCGAAGATGGTCTCCTGTCCGTCGTTATGACAATCAACCAAGAACGTTTGGAAGTGATCTGCACGCCATCAATCGTCTCAAAAGGCTTCATTTTCATGAAAGACAATGTCGCAATGCTTCGTGATCTTCAGGAACTAGCTTTGAACGTGACCGACAAATATCTGGTTCAAGGAAAAAAACTGAATATCAGCGGCATGAAAAACGATCTGACTAAAACATTTGCAAGATATGTAGATCAAAAGACAGGCAGACAACCAATGATCATGCCAGTAATAATGATTCTATAAAAAAGATGAACCCAGCCGGTTCATCTTTTTTCTTGTTTCAATATTTCATCGCCTTTGTATTCTCTTACCGACCAAGCGGCAAAAAGCATCAGGACTATCGGAAGCAGACAGAAAGTCAGTTTGATTGCCATTGGAGCAGCTGAATCTGCCTGCAAATACAGCCAAGTGTTGTCTATTGACAAAGATGCCTCTGCCAAGTTCTCGAACCATGAGGCATCTGGTTTGGCAGTATATCCGAACAAATCAAGTATCGGTCCGATCACCAAGGTCGCTAACCCGATGCCGACTTTCTGCAAAAATGAAACAGAACCAAAGAAACTGCCTTCTTTATCCGGATTGTCTTTCGCAATCAAGCTGATCGAATCGGGATACATTCCATATGCGCTAAGATGGATATTCCCCATACCCAGACCTAAGATAAACACTGCGATCCAGCCCCACCAAGGAAATGACTTGATTGCGTCAGCCATGCCAAGTGGCAATATATATGTCTCATTCTCGAATTCAAGCGCTACTTCCGCAAACTCAAGTTGTGGTAATCCCATCAGCATCAAGAACGCCACTACCCAGCATAGACTGCCGATATAAAGCGTGTACTTCTTGCCAATGCGATTGGATACATATACCCAGAAGATGACGCTCAAGAATCCCAGAACCAAAACCGAACCTGCAAGCGGGAGAAACAACTCAGGCGACAATAACCAGTAGTTTACATAGTACTGGATCGTATCCTGTAGCACAAAGATCGCCGCCAAGGAAAACATGAAAGCAAATGCAGTCCGACGAAAATCTGGTTCTTTGAAACAGGCGACAAAATCCTTGTAAAACCTGAACTTCGCCTTTTCAACTTTTTCTTTCGTCGGAAGTTCATACGTAAATGCGACAGAAAAAACAAGGATCAAGACCATCAATACACCGAATATGGCAGATATAAGCACGAACTGGTCTCCAGAATGAGTCAACGTAACGTCGCCCATGATCAAATCAGGTACGGCAACGGCGACGATTGTCGCAACGATTGTGAAAACCATCCTGTATCCCGTCAGTTTCGTTCGTTCATGGTACTTCTTCGTCATATCGTTGATCAACGATATATAAGGAATGTATGCTAAGGTGTAGCATAAATAAAAGAGCAGGTATACTACGAGTACCAATGCTGTCTTGAGCCACAAGACAATGTTGATCTGGGCGTTCATCAGTCCCATCATTTCCGGTGAAAGTTTGGCGATAAGGGTCGATATGCCGAATATGGCAAAAAATGACAATCCGAGCGGAACGATCGCCCACAAAATCAAAGTCCTTCTTCTGCCGATCCGGGAATTAATCTGATCGGAGTAATAACCAACGATAGGATCGGTTATCGCATCCCACAAGAAGCCGATGAAAATGATCAAGGAAGCCATATAGCCTTTTAACCCAACGACGTTAGTAAGGAAAATAAGGAGATAAAAACCTGTGATCGCGGTTCCAAACGTGAATGACATGTCACCGGAACCATAGGCAACTTTCGACAATACGGGTACAGTCCCGTCAGCTCTTGTTTTCATTCTCGTTCTCCTTCTTGTCGCTAAGATCCTTGCCTAGTTCAACGGCGAGTCTGCCATTGGCGACTTCACGGAACCAGAAAAAAACATTTCTCGTTATCGAGGCATCTTGGAACGCATCATGTCGCTGCTGATCAAGAGCTTCGGTGGAATACATGTTGTAAGCCGCGAACAAGCCCAAATCGTTTTTAAGGTTGAAGTAGATCTTGTGCAGCTGCAATAAATCCACAAATTGAGCCTTGACGGTGAAATCCTCAAGTTGATGGATAGAGTTCATCTTCTTAAGTTCTAGTTTGTCGTTTTTTCCCCAAACATAGATTGTCGGCCTGTATTTTCTCAGAATGTCCATGAATATCCGATGAAATTCATGATAATCCTTGCCTGCATCGACTTCATTCTGTTGGATCTTGAGAAACTTGCGCGTACGTTCGCTGATATCTGGAAATAACTTTGGTTTGATGAAAAAAGCGTGTTCAATCAAGAGTTTGTCTTGATCATCAGAGAGGACCATTCCTGCTTGAATCACTTCAGAAACAAAAGTCTGGTAGTTCCTGTATGGCGGCATAGACATTTCCAGATCAAGAAACAACTTCGGCTTGTCCGTATTGACGATCGTTCGAATGCCGCTCCTGATTATCGAAAGATCATAAAACAGTTTCGGCTTCTGACGATTGGGTTCCATGACCTTGTCGACATTGATGACATTCTGTACACGGTAGCCTTTGTACGTTCTTGATTCCTTTGTTACAGTCATAAATACGTAAATTCCGGGTCCAAAATAATTCATGAAGGTCGAGAAGATGCTCTTTGCCATATAGAAAAAACGAACTCGATGTTTTGTCTTGATAGCCAGTACCCGTTTTGATTCATCGACTCCGTGAAGCAGTCCGCAAATAAATTGTGTCATATTAAACCTCGTCTCTTCCTGATATCACTTGGCTTCGCCCAAAGCTATTCGCAAATTGGCAATCTGTTCTAGAGTCAAGCCATCGCTGCGCAAAGCATCATCCTTGGCATTCCTGATATTGTCCAATGTCTTATATTTTTGCAAAAGCTTCGTTTTTGTGACAGAACCGATTTTCGGTATCGCGTCAAGTATCGAAGCATAAATCTGTTTTTGTTGCTTGTCACGATGGAAAGTGATCGCAAACCTGTGAGCTTCCTCTTGAATCTTATTTAAGAGGATGTAAAGCGGATCATGCCGATCAAGTTTGTACTCTTGATCGTCCAAACCAATCAGAACATCAGTTTTGTGTTTGGAGTCTTTTTTAAGGCCAATGACAGGCACACTCAAACTGAGCGATGCCAAAACCTCTCTAGCAGCCCGAACTTGGATCAGACCTCCATCCATCACGATCAGATCCGGCATTTTACCGGCTTCCATCAACAACCGCTGATAACGCCGATAAATGATTTCTTTCATCGTGTTGTAGTCATCGGGTTGGCTGACGCTTTTAACCTTGAATTTTCGGTAGTTCTTCCGATCCGCTAGTCCGTTGGTGAATACTACCAGTGCCGATACTGGATTCGCGCCCATAGTATTGGAGTTGTCGAAAGCTTCGATTCTGGTAGGAGTGTCAATACCGATCAAGTCGCCAAGTTTTTCCAATGCGCCAATCGTTTTTTCATGCTTGCGCAAATAGGTCTGCAGGTTATTCTGCAATTGGATCTCGGCGTTTTGCCTTGCCATCTCTAGAAGCTGGAGTTTCTTGCCACGTTGTGGAACGAATTGCCTGTTGTTGAGAACTTGATTCAATAAAGAATAATCCATCGCATCAGGCAAGACAACTTCCTCGGGTACAAGATGCCGGTCATAAAACTGGGCAAGATAATCGATGAACGCCTCTTCTTGCGTCGAATAAAAAGTTACGATGTCTGCTTCGGAAAAAATGATCTTCCCCTGTCGCATGAACAGGATGGCAATGCACATATAATTGTCATAGACATGATAGTTGATGATATCGCGATTGCGGAGGTCGTTGAAGATGATCTTCTGTTTTTGTGTGGTCCGGTCAACGGCGTTGAGCAAATCTTTATACTCCTTGGCTTTCTCATATTCAAGGTTTTGGGAATGATGCTGCATCTTCATTTCAAGTTCACGGATCAAATCTTGGTTGTGTCCGGTCATGAATTTCTTGACCTTCTGAATCATATCTTCATATATTTGCGGTTCAACGGCGTATTCACAAGGACCTAGGCATTGCCCAATATGATAGTAAAGGCAAACTTTCTTCGGCATCTTGACACATTTGCGAAATGGAAAGATCCGATTCAGAAGCTGTAATGTTTCTCTTGCGGAGAAGGCGTCCGGAAACGGACCAAAGACATTTTTGCTTTTTTTTGATATTTTTCTGGTAATGACCAATCGAGGATATTTCTCGTTCGTTATCTCGATATAAGGATATGTTTTATCATCCGTCAACATGATGTTGAACCGAGGTTGGTGTTCCTTGATTAAGGCAAGCTCCAGAAGGAAAGCCTCCAATTCGGATGAAGTCACGATGTAATTGAAATCGACAATGTTTGAAACCAACGTTTGGGTCTTGAGGTCGTGGCTGCCGGTGAAGTAACTTTTCACCCGATTGCGGAGATTCTTGGCTTTCCCGACGTAGATGATATTGTTGCCCGAATCGAGCATCTGATAACTTCCAGGTGCTTCAGGGAGGGTTTCAAGTTTGTTCTTGATCGATATGTTCATGGTTAACACCCTGTACCATTATATCAAAGTGATCACTCCCTTTCAATCGACAACATAAGAAAAACCTTGGCCGAAGCCAAGGTTCGCTATTTGATGTTTCTGATGATGTCGTCAACTTTCATTCCGTCAGTGAAACTTTTGTCATATTTGAAGACAAGTTCCGGAACTTTTCGCATCTTTACCCTGAGCGCTATCTGGTTCTTGATAAAACCTTTAGCACGATCTAAGGCTACCTGGGTCTTTGCGATCCGGGCTTCATCGCCAAGCAATGAATAGAAGACGTACATGTAGGAAAGCTCGTTGGTGATCTTTACACCTGTGATGGTGATGAATCCAAGGTCGTCCTTGACTTCGTTGGCAATAATGTCGGCAGTAACGCGCTGAACGAGCGTTTCCAAACGATCGGTTTTCGCCATTTTACTCAACCTCTTTCAGGACTGAAGCTTCGATTACGTCGTCAATCTTGACGTCGTTGTAGTTCTCGATCATGATGCCGCAATCATAGCCTTGCTTGACTTCTTTTACATCGTCTTTGAAACGCTTGAGCGAGGCAATTTTGCCTTCATAGATAACCTTGCCGTTACGCATCAATTTGACTGAAGCATCGCGCTTGATGCTGCCGGATATGACCATGCATCCTGCCACTGTACCAATCTTTGAGATCGGGAAAACATCCCTCACTTGCGCTTCGCCGATCACCTGTTTCTCGAAAACCGGTTCCAACAAGCCTTTGGCAGCCGCCTCGATGTCATTCATTGCTTCGTAGATGACACGATAGTCGCGGATTTCAACGCCTTTTTGAGAAGCGGTATCACGAACATTGGCCGGAGCTTGAACATCGAATCCGATGATGATCGCATTGCTGGCTTCAGCCAGGGACACGTCCGTATCGGTGATAGCTCCGACGCCGGTACGGATGATGTTAATGACTGTGCCTTCAATGTTAAGTTTTTCTATCGAGCCCTTAAATGCCTCAATTGAGCCTTGGGTATCTGCTTTGATGATCAGTCTCAGTTCCTTGATATTTCCGTCGGCTTTTTGGAAAAACTCCTCAAGAGTGACCGTCTTACGGGCACTATGATCTTCCTTGAACTGGCGATCTTGACGTTTTTGGGCAATGTCGCGCGTTAGCTTTTCATCGTCAAATACCATGAGGGGATCACCGGCCTGCGGAACATCGTTCAAACCGTTGATTTCCACTGCCGCACCCGGTTTTGCTTTTTGGATGGTTCGGCCAAGATCGTCGTTCATAGCCCGAATCTTACCGAAAGTATTGCCTACAACGAAAGTATCACCGATTTTCAACGTGCCGTTATTAACGAGTATTGTTGCCACTGGGCCTTTGCCCTTGTCGAGTTTGGCTTCAATGACTGTGCCTAAAGCGTTGCGTTTGGGATTTGCTTTCAATTCCAACATTTCCGAAACAAGTTGGATCGTGTCCAACAATTCGTCAACTCCGGTGTTTTTCAGTGCGGATATATAGCAGAAAGGTGTTTCACCGCCCCAATCATCGGGAAGCAATTCCAAATCTGCAAGTTCTTGCTTGACTCTTTCCGGATTGGCTCCTACTTTGTCCATCTTGTTGACTGCGACGATGATCGAGCATTTAGATGCTTTGGCATGGTCGATAGCTTCTCTGGTTTGCGGCATTACACCGTCATCAGCTGCCACAACCAATACAACGATATCTGTTACTTTTGCGCCTCTAGCACGCATCTCTGTAAATGCAGCGTGTCCGGGAGTGTCGATAAAAGTGATCGCTTTGTTGTTTCTGATTACTTGGTAAGCACCAATATGTTGCGTGATGCCGCCAGCTTCGGACTGAACGACGCGTGAATGTCTGATCGTATCAAGCAAAGTCGTCTTTCCATGGTCAACGTGACCCATAATGGTTACTATGGGCGGTCTTTCCACAAGATCCTTGGGGTCATCCTCAATTTGGAGTTCATCATATTTGGTCATGTCGGTTATGACTTCGTCTTTGATCTCGAAACCATATTCCATCGCTAAAAGTTCAGCCGTTTCGCGATCGACTGCTTGTGTCTGTGAGGCCATTATACGCATGAACATCAGCTTTTTAATGACTTCAGATGCTGAGCGATGCAATTGTTCCGCCAGTTCGCCAACAGTCAAGGAATTGCGATAGTATATAGTCTTGTCGATGACTTCAGCCTGTTTCTCCACTCTTGGAGTGGGCTTTTTGTAACCTGGACGATTCTGGGAATTGTTACCTGATGGTTTGTTGCTCTTGAAATTTTGTTTCTTCCTGGGAATAGGTTTTTTGGTTACCATATTTCCACCTCTTTCTGTCTATTCGTTATGCTGAGACAAGATCAATTTGGCAAATTCTGGGCTTAAAACGGCGATGACTTTGCGGTTTTCCTTGCCAATAGCTTTACTGATGGTCATCGAATCGAAAGTTTCTATCATCGGAATACCATGAAATGAAGCTTTGTCGCGAAACCGTTTCGAAGTGTTGACTCCAGCATCATGCGCCAAGAAAATGAGTTTTGCCTTGTCCTTTTTGATTGTATCAAGAACTTCGGTTTCTCCTGAAACAGTCATTCTTGCGCGCTGAGCAAGACCCAAAGTCATCAAACAGCGATTATTTGTCATTTTGCACCAGTCTGATCAACTCTTCATATAGTGAATCCGGTATTTGTACTTCCAAATGCCTTGCCAAGATATTCGTCTTCTTGGCTTTTTCGATTACTTTTGTGTCTTTTGAGACATATGCCCCGCGTCCGTTGGCTTTTCCTGTAGGATCATAGATTACTACTCCTTCAGGTGTTCGGACCACGCGCAGAAGTTGTTTCTTTTCCAGTCTTTCACCCGTCACTACGCATTTGCGCAATGGGATTTTCTTCGGTTTTTGCATTGACGCAACCTCCGCTTTAGAATTTTAATCCTTGGATCATGGCATCTGACTCGGACTTGATGTCGATCTTCCAGCCACTGGATTGAACCGCCAACCTGGCATTTTGTCCACGCTTGCCGATCGCAAGCGAAAGTTGGCCGTCGGGAACGATGGCAATCGCACTTTTTTCTTTGACGTCAACGATTACTGCAGTGGATTTTGCTGGTTGGATGGCATTTGACACGAGTTCTTGAGGATCTTCGCTGTATTTGTAGACATCGATCTTTTCCCCATCGAGAGAGTCGATTACTTCCTTGATCCGGACGCCATTACGACCCAAGCAAGCTCCGAGTGGATCGACCTTGGGATTGTTGGATGCGACGCAGACTTTGCAGCGATCTCCAGGATCCCTTGCAAGCCCCATGATTTCGATGACGCCTTCTTGCAACTCGGGGATGGCTTGTTCCATCAAACGCTTGACCAAGTTCCTGTCGGTACGTGACACGTAGACCTTTGGCCCTTTGGTAGTTTGTTCAACTTTGGTGATGTAGACCCGAATCTGATTACCAACAGTCAAGTCGGAACCGACAAGTTCATGTGCCGGAATGGATGTTTCCGTATCATATCCAAGATACAAAGTTACGAATTCTTCGTTGACCGCGACGATTTCCGCAATCACCATTTCTCCGGTTTTTTCGGTGAATATCTCATAGTTTCTTTCGCGTTCAAGTTGTTTGAGACCTTGGGTAAGGATCTGTTTCGCGCTGGAAGCAGCCAAACGTCCGAAATCCTTCGGGGTTATCTTGACTTCAATGATGTCGCCGACTCTAGCGTTTTTTTTCAGTTCCTGGGCTTCATCGACAGTGATTTGCGTGCCTTTTTCCGCTTCAGGGTCAATTGTGTCGACCACAAGGTATGTGGCCACAATCAGGATTTCAGCCTTTTCTTCGTTAAACACGACTTTCGCGTTCTGTTGGCCGTTGTAATCTTTTTTGTAGGCGTTGAGCAATCCTTTACCGAAAATATCAAGTATCTTCTCTTTGGAAATGTCCCTGTCTTCGGCTACTTGCTCAAGAGCCTTGAAAAATTCTTTGCTGATCATGTCTCTATCTCCTAAAATTTGATTGCCAGGCGGATATGATTAACTTCAATGTAATCAAAACTCACCTGTTTATTATGTTTGTCATTAATGATGATGGTCTGGCCATCAAAACGAATCAGTTCGCCCTCGATCTTCTGTTCATAAGTCTCCAAATGAACGTATTTGCCGACAGCTTTCTTGATTTCATCTGGGTTTCTGAGCTTTCTTTCTGCTCCAGGTGAAGCAACCTCAAGACTGTATTCGTTGGGAATCGGATCTAGTTCGTCAAGGACTGGGTCAAGCGCATGCGATACCTCTACGCAGTCATCAATGGATACACCCGCATCATTGTCGATCAGAACACGCAAGATGTTTTGCTTTCTTTCGGTAACATATTCAACATCATACAGATCGTAGCCCAAACGGTTGACGACTTCTTGCAGATGTTGTCTCAAAACGTCAAGTTTCACTGTTTGCCTCCGTTTTCATTAAAAATGAGAGGGTCCGACCCTCCCAATAGTACATTATGCTACTATGATTATACCATAACAAGGGTCAGTATACAAGCCAAATAATCGATTTTTAATTTTGCCACTCTCCCCATAGATTTCTCTTCCAATATCACTAATTGACCAAAGGGATTTAGTCTATTTCTTCAACAATTATGCTCATTCATTGTCTATGATAGAATAGATATAAAGTAATGTACGACACTTCAAAGACAGTTGGTTATGAACCACTATCAATTCATGCTTGATGATGTCTATAACTTGATGTATAATGAAAAAAGTACATTTATAAAACTCGAAATGAAGGAGATTACTACACATGAATTTCAAGCACATCAAGTTTTGGAGTATCGTATTGTTTCTAGGGGTGGTAAGTGCCGCCATTATTGGGATTCTTTCAATTGGTGGATCCCCGGTTGAAGTCACAAGCATTCATGGCGAATCATTCTTGCTTCACGGAAGTGGAATCTATCGGTTTGATACACAAAGTGTTGCTATTCAGGCCATCTCTCAAGATGTGGTCACCATTCTTGTTTGGGGAAGCCTATTTATCGTCGCCTGGTTAAAATTGAAGGAAAACAGCGAATTGTCAAAGTTATTCTTCATTGGTCTGCTTGGCTACACCTTGTATGCTTACATGTCATATGCGTTCTTATCCCATTTCAATGAGTTGTTTCTGCTTTATGTGTGGAATATGTCATTGTCCGGCTATTTGATCATCAGAACTTCAATAACCCTCAAGACTGACAAAATCAGGGAAATATACAAGCTGCCACTCCCAATACGCCGAACCGTGGTCTTTCTTGTTTTGGTTGGAACAATGCTGGCCCTAATGTGGTTGGCACGGATAATCCCAGCCCTATCGCCTTCTATGCAACCAGTTGGACTCGAGACATATCACACTCTTGTAATCCAGGTGATGGACTTGGGAATCATTGTTCCCCTGTCTCTTTTTGCAGCCTATAAGCTTGCGAAAAGAACTGTTGTAGGATATGTTTTGACCTCAGTTCTACTGTTTAAAGGAACTGCACTTTTTACTGCCGTGGGGACCATGGCAGTTGTCCAAGGATTTCTAGACGAAACCGTTCGCATGACTGAAGTCGGGATCTTTCTAGCTTTGACTGTTGCGGCTGGCTATATAACAATTATCTTCTTCCACCGCAGTGTGATATCAAAAGCAATCCCAAATACGACGGTGTAAGCATAGAAACCGCATTTTTCATCGGGAATTCATGATCTTGAATTCTGTCGCGCATCTCATGATTCAATGGCTGTTCATAGTAACAGGATACAAAGGATTAGCTTCTTCGTCAAGTGTGATGAATAACATGATTAGTTGTCTATTCAATCGAAATTAAATAGGAGACAGGAATATGGGAAAATCATTTAAACAGAAAACCTTTCTGCAGTACATAGCTTTATGCGGAGTATTTGCAGTAGCATTCTATGTTCTACATGACGTGTACGGTAGAACTTTCTATCCCGGATATGACTGGATGAGTCAGGCAGTCAGTGATCTTACAGCTTCAGATGCGCCTTCAAGAGTTGTTGCTGGCGGTTTATCCAATGTCTACGGCACTCTAAGCGTTCTGTCTTCGATGGCTTTGGTTGCACTCGTCAAAGACAAATGGAACAAACTCTTTCGCGTTGGCGTGTATCTATTTGCATCGATGAATCTCGTCAGCAATATTGGCTATGCACTTTTTCCGCTATCAACCAGTGGCTACGCAGGAACGGTATCGGATATCTTTCATCTATACGTCGTGACCATCTCGGTAGTGTTATTGTCAATTATCTCGATGATCCTGATTGCGATTGGTGGGTGGCGGTCTGAGAGGAGACTCCATGCACTTTCATTTTCCGCTGTAACCGCACTTGTGTTCATGATCAGTGGAGCTATGTTATCAAACATTGTATCACAGTCATACTTCGGTTTAGTTGAACGACTGAGCACCTATTCTGCAGTGATATTTACAGGCATTATTGGCGTTTTTGGGTTCTGCGTTATTGATGATCCTCAGAAAACGCCACACTGAATTGACAAATGAAAATTAGATTTATCTTCTGATGAGCGACACTATCGGTGAGCAAGGTTCTGTGCAATTCTCTATCTAAATAATGAGTACGGCTCAAGTGAAGCGAAATATATTTCTCCTACATGATAATAAACTAAATGGGATTGGCGCCTTAATGGAACCAATCCCATTTTATCATCATATCAAGAAGATCACTAGTCCTCAATTGAGATGACTATGATTCGATTTTTTTCGTCTTGACGTTAACCACTATATCTTGATATTCAGGGTTCTTTTTGAACCAGCTGATCGCGTATGGACATTTAGCGACGATTTGTTTACCCTGGCTCTTGATATAATCATAGGCCATGATCATCATCTTTGAGGCAAGGCCATGATGTCTGAGTTCTTCATCTACATAGACGTGCTTGATATCCATGCGATTTTTGTCTCGGTCCGGAAGAATAATCTCAGCCAAGACTTTCTTGTTTTCATCTTCTGCAAATATCCGATTTTGCTCATATATGAATTCCATTATTTTTCACCTCTGAGATAATGCATCAATATGCTTCCAGCAACGCCGACATTCAGTGATTCGGTATCTTTCATATCTATTTTTAGATTTATTGATGTCTTTCGAAGCAAGTCTTCTCTTACTCCATTTCCTTCGTTGCCTAGGATTAGCGCCAATTTCCCTTGAGTTGGTTTATAATCCTTCAAGGGCTTTCCACTTGTGACATCTGTCCCGATATAATTATACTCAGGATGGCTGTTGATGAAGTCAGTTAATGAATCTTCCTTGAAAGTCAATTTGAAGATCGCTCCTTGAGTCGCTCTCAGCACTTTTGGATTATACATGTCAACCGTGTTCTCATAAACTATACCGCCAAAGCCAAATGCGCATGCGCTTCTAAGAAGTGTACCAAGATTACCAGGATCCTGAATCCCGTCGAGGAGGAGAATCTGATCGTGGGCGATATCGGCATCGGCCTTCATACATACAGCGAAAATCAAACTGGAACTTTCGACATCAGTTAGTTTCTCTAGCAATTCTTGTTCCAACAAAATCATCTCGCCAGTCCAATATTCAGGTCTTACAGTCCCGATTACCTTGACACAAGCGTTTGTTTGAATGGCTTCCTTGACCAGATGTTCACCTTCAACCAAAAACAAAGCTTCGCGCTCTCGGTATTTTTTCTGTTTGAGTTTCATAAGTTCCTTGAAAGTATCGTTTTGTAGCGAAGCAATAGGCATATTATCACCAAATATATTATAGCATATAAAGAAAAATGGAGCCAAAATTTTGCATTTTGGCTCCACTTGATTCTTCTAAAACAATTACATTACCGGTTCTACGTAATCTTCGGGAGCAAGAATGAATTTCACATCATCGATGGCATACAAGAATTGATATACCAGTTCGATATCTGTCGTAGTAAGGTTGTATGGATCCAGCTCGTTGACAAGGTAAGCCAGATCGATAACATCGAAGACGGCTTGCTGGAGCGCGAATCTAACATCCTCAACTGTTTGACCAGTTTCCAGCACTACAGAGTTTGCATAGGCGATAAACAGACGATTCAGCAATGTGTTGAGTTCGGAATCAACACCAGAAGTTCCGGAAGCGTCAATCAACAACGGTCCGAAAAGCTTCATTGCGATCTTCACGACTTCAACGACTTCATATGGCGAATAAACTTCATAATAACCGCCAAACAAATCTTCCAGTTGCCACATGTCACTCGGTGTCAAGGTCGGCAACAATGTCTCAAACCTGTTCATCAGGACAACTAAGGCATCCGCCGCAAGTTCCGTGTTGGGAACTGCTGCATATGGATTAGATGGGAAATATGAACTCATATCCACATCAGACAAATAGTAGAGCATTGTATTCAGCATGACCGAATCTTTTAATATCGAGTCGAGTTCATGTTGATCACTAAGAATCCATTCGTTATATTGTTTGATATCATAAATAAGTTCCGTAACCTGCCAACATTGATCATCAATGTATTCGGCTATATTCCATGAACTGGAGGTATAGATCTCATATGCCCAAACTTGATAATACAACGGATTATAATCGAATTCCCAAGTATAGTTCCAAGCTTGGTACAGATCAAGTAGAGGCAAGTAAACTGAAGACTCTTCCGGAGTCAACCAACTTACAAGATCATTATAATACTCAATATTGGGTTCATCCCATTCATCTCCGAAGCGAGCATAGACCAACTCAGTATAAATATACGAATCAAAATAGAATCCCTCGAGGTTTTTGGCAATAACGATAGCTTCATAGTAATCTCCCAGTTGCTCAAAAAGAATCATGTAAGTATCAAGCATTTGTGTAGCAACCAACATTTCACTGGGGTATGTTAGAGCCAGTGTAGCGATCTCAGTTTCAATATCGGCGATGATCAATGAAATATTAGCTTCTTGATCAATAATTCCTTGCTCGCTATCTGCAATCCAACCTTCCAACTCTGTGATTCTTTCTTGAATGTAAGTGGCCTCTTCGTTAAGTTTCATGGCGATGAAATTGATCACATACGTTGTGAGTTGTTCCTTGCTGAAGCCAAGTGAAGTAATATTGAAATACAATCCGACAAGACTATGGAATGAATCGATATATTCCAAATTGTGTGCAACTGATCCGAATATCAGCAATTTGTAGAAAGCGGTAGCTTCGTCCGTAGTTTCAAATACTGCCATATAGTCAACTATCAAAGCTTCGACTTCCGTAAGCTCCAACCAATCTCCGTGAATCTTCATAACGAGATCGACAAAATCCTGATGGACATAGGTAAACGAAGGTGCCGGATATACCATGTTTTCAAGATCACTAAAGTTCTGTGCGAGCCATTCGCCGTATCTTACGGTTTCATAAATCAACGGCAAGTCAGCATCGGTGAGTGTTCCCGGTTGAATAGCAGCAATCAAGTATAGATCAGGCAGCAAGTCTGTCATATGATTGGCAACAACATCCTGTATTGCTTGCATTTCTGTGTTCGTATATACAAGTTGATATTTGACATCATAGTAGAGCTCAATCATGTAGTCAAGCAATACTGCGTAATCAAGTGTGTCATCGATGGTCGGGGTTATATCGTTGGTGAAGACATTTGCCAGAATTGCCACCGAGTTCACAATCTGCAGCATCGAGGGTTCTTGATCTGGTTTAGGAATGACTTTCATGATCTGGTCAACTTCCGTAATATCCAGTCCTTGCAAAGCCACTATCACAATATCCAGAACCTCTTCAACTCTCGGATACCATTTGGCAAGAGCACCTTCGATCAGAAGCATCTGAGCATCGATTTCGATTTGAGTCATTCCGTCAGCCACAAATTGCATTTCGATCATGTCGGCGATAAAATCAAGCAACAAAGCGTCCTCAGCAGGATCCATTGTCGTGAACAATCCGTCAAGCACAACCGCAACATCTTGGACATATCCAAGAATGGCTTCAGGTGACATATCAATCATGGGCTCTTCAGGTATATAATCTAGCGATGCCACGTAATAATATCCGATTCTTTCAAAAATCATACGGGTGAAGATGTCGAATGTAGCAGGGTCAGCCAAATTCATCATGTTGTCAAGTTCATCCATCGCCGCAACCATCAAGGTTTCAAGTGCGACTTCGTTGAGCGGATCTGCTAGGTAATCGCGCATTGCCGTTTTGCTGGCAATTTCCCTATTAACATCATCAAGCCTTATCTGATCCCAGAAAATCCAATCTTCAATATCCTTGATAGACCAGAAATTGTCTTCATAATCATAGACAGCTGAACCGTACATGAATTCCACAACACCGCTGCCTTCATACGGGGCTTCATCAAAACTATTGTAGGCTGGCCAATAGACATTATTTATCCAAGAATAGAAGTCGCCAGATTGCGTCAGCAGCGGACCATAAATGGCTTGTTCTTCTGGTGATAGCATTGCATAAAGTGAATTATAATCATCGAGGTAACTGGCTTCGCCATACTCATAGTACATCCACAACAAGTCATCAAGATTATAATATGTGTCGTAACTGAAGTTCCAGTCATAGCCTGCACGACTGACGGCAAAGTGAAGTTCGATATCTCTGATAATGTACTCTTTCTCGTTGCCCCAATGTGCCATGAAAGCATCGATCTCTGCTTGAGTGTAACTTCCATAATCAACCAACATGGCCAAAACGTCCGCATCAATTTGATTCAAATAGCCTTGATGTGTAACTATGAGCGCTTGGTTCTCGGCAATTTCACTTGTATAGTAGAGAACATCTTGAGCAAGCCAACCATCAGGTCCGAGATCTTGGTCCATTTGGAATACAAGGAAGTTCAGAATAGTTGATGCCATCTCTGGCTTTGTCATGCCAAAACCATAGAATCCATCAATCCAGCTCTTGAGGTCTGTAAATGAATCGACAGAATAGAAGTTTCCAACATGCATCATTATAGACATCATCAGGTAATAAGCCGTCTCTTCATCGGTCTCTTCAAGCATGGCCATCAAATCTAGGATAAGTTGTTCGGCTTCGGCTGATGTCATGTCCCAGTCGCCAATTTCATATGCTAGATCGACGAACTTCTGATGATCGTAACCGAACGCAATCGGCTCCAGCATGCTCTCCAAACCGTACTCGAACATCATGCCAAAAGCTTCCAACCTGGCAATCAATTCTTCCAGCAGGGCATAATCAGCCATCGTCATTGCCAGTGGATCAATTGCGCCTACCAGCGGTGCCATTTCGAGCAAACGCGCTAAATTAGCTTGGATATTCGTTCTCACATCTGCTTCAAGTTGGCTATCAGCCTGGAAGAAATAAGTCATGTCAAAGTAAACTGTGATCATATTGTCCATAAGTGATGCTAGATCAAGTGAATCGTCGCCAATCATCACTTCAACAAGATTTGCAATATAAACGATGTCTTCGACAGCTGGTCCGGTTTCCACCATAAGCGGCTCAACAACCGGAACGTATCCTGTGAAATAGGTCACTGCATCAAGAATGGCTTGAGCCTTGACCAAGTCAATCGAATCAAGGAATGTCAGGATGTCGTCGAATGAAGTGGCTGCCATCGTCAGATATGCATCAATCTGAGGAATAACCAAAAACTTCAAAGCTTCTTTCTCTGCTTCAGGCATATCCTGTGCATCGATGAACAAAGTGATTACGTCTTCGGCAATACTCCCGAGATTGTCAATCTCCTCAGTTCCGAATGTTGTCTGCACTAGTCGCAAAGTCGTCACGACTTTGTCAACATAAAGCACGATGTTTTCCGCCGTCAACAGACTTTCAGGGTTGAACATAGGATCTGTGGCCAGGCTCATCACCAATGCGAACAAGTCAGGATCGACATTGAGAGCCAAAGCGTCCACAACGTCGTAGATAGAGATTACGAGGAGTTTTAGTTTGTTCATTCCCTCAGGTGTCTGTAAATAATTGTAAATCAATTCCATCTGTGCATGTTCTTGAAGGCGTCTTTGGATTTCTTCTTCCATCCAATGAATCTCATTTTCAGCATTATTTATTGACCAGAACATATTGAGATAGTCATTGAAATATTGATTTTGGATTGTATAAGAAACCGCATAGCCTTCTGTATCATTGACTTCCCACAAATCGTTCATCAACGGTTGTGTGAACTGGGCTTCGTCCTCTTTCCAATCAAGGAAAGCATCCAATAATGGATCCAATTCTGCTTGGAGCTCAGGATTTAGAGCCGCAAAGGTAGTGTCGAACAACACCATGACTTCTGCAGCTACGAGTGGTTGTTCATCATGATACATCGCTTCAATGTATTCATTAAGCAGATTTTCAAGTTCATAATATTTATTCATTATCTCCCAATTCCAATCTATGGAATTGAGATAGTTTTCGCTCTGCTCTTGATAATAGAAATGATCATGGTAATCATCAACCATGTAATCGAACAACTGGATGCAGTCAGTTCCCGCCGGAGTCGAAGTATTGCAGTAATCGACTACTTGAGCCCTGATGCCTTCCATCAATGGAGTGTTCGTGTCAATGATTCCCTGCTGATAAGCTATGTCATCATACATATAATCAATGTCAAAGTACTCTACCTGTCCTCTGAGGCCAAACATCAACGCATTGATCACCGCGTCGACAATTACCTCCTCCGTGAATCCAGCAGTCTTGGTAGATTGATACCAAGCTGTGAAGTCCGTTGCATTTGTGACTCCTTCTAGTTGAGTCAACAATGTCGGGACTTGGCTCATCAAAACATAGAAGTGCTCTTCGGATGGGATGCCTAACAATCCCATCATGAAGCCGATCTGTTCTTCCATCTCTTCGTTCGTTTCTGTATAATCCGGCGTCATGCCTTGCATCAAGGCCAACAACATCGCATGGTCGTAAGTGCCGGTAGAACCAAGGTACTCGACGTCATATAGCGCACGGATAGTGACGCTTTCCATGATTCCGGTCATATCATGATCCCATTCGACGAAAGTATACCGATAATTGCTGCTGTCTGCCATTGTCGGATCTGCAGGAGGCGTTACAGATTCTCCTGGTAAAATGGTTTCTGTTGCCAAGATTGTTCCATCTGCATTTAAAAATACAACTGTGATAACTTCCTCAGTAGTTGTTTCAGTGGTAGTAACTGCAGTTGTAGGAGCAGTGGTAACAGCTGTAGTTGTTGTAGTCGTTGTTGGTACGACTGTAGTCGTTGTAGTGGTTACTACTCCGGAGCTAACAGTTGTTGTAGGAGTAACTGTAGCCGTTGTAGTGGTTTCTGTTCCGGAGCTGACTGTAGTAACTGTAGTTACTTCGGAACCACTCGTTGTAGTGGTTTCTGTTCCGGAGCTGACTGTAGTAACAGTAGTTACTTCGGAACCACTCGTTGATGAATCTGAAGACACTGCGGTAGTCGTTACTACCGTAGTCCCAGTACTTTCAGTTGCACTGGTATCTGCCGTAGACTCGGTCGTGAAGGTTGTGGGAATGGTAATCGTACCGCCGCCAAAGAAATCACAACCAGCCAAAAATAGGCCAAGAAAAACAAACAGAACCAGAGCGATGAATCTGCTTTTCATTTGCACCCCTCCTTAAAATGGGTTTTATTCAATTGTTCTACACTTAAATATATATCACTAATTTGACAATAAATCTATATGGGTAACCGAGTTTTTTGTCATTCAAGTAAAAAATCAATGATATTTTACATAAAATGGTCTATTCAACATCCGCAAGACGAAAAAAGAGCCGATATAATCGGCTCAAAAATGATTGAACTTCATGTTAGTTGTCTGAATCATCGCCAACTTGAGTAGTGATTGTTTCATCAGGATTGTACGCTCCGCTAGTGGTCGTAGTTTCATCATCAACTGGCTCATCGCTTACAGGAATCGAAAACTCCAATTTGCCAAGGAAAGCGAAATCAGAATCCATGTCGTACATCTGAATCTGGTTGTAGGAAACGGTATAGATACGATTTTCGATCATGATCGTTCTTTCGATTGAATCCCAGTACCAGTAATAATATTCATCACTTGCAGGCTGTTCTTGCATGTGCGTAAGTTTGGTCAAGTATTCTAAGTCACCGCTATAGTGCACCTTGAACACGAATACGCTCTGACTTGAACGCCAGTAATAGTCATTATACTCATAAACTGGTATGGCAACGTATAGAAAATCAGCTTCATCTGGCTCATAACTGACAAAAGCCTTGTGGTCATAGATGACAGGAGTATAGCTGTACTCGCCTTCGACGAAGTACGTCTCAATGGCCAATGGATCATTTCCAGAAACGTCGTATAAGGCAATCTTGACACCGGTGAAATTGGTAAATTCATTGACGGTTTCAGCTTGTCGCCCGACTCCCAACAACAAATCATCGCTTATTTCGTGTAGATAATCGCTGACTCCTTCTTCGTAAAGTTCTCCGAGGATTTCCGGATTTTCAGGATCAGAAAGATCTAGTTTGTATAAAGGATCGGTATTGACGAATGTAACGACATAAGCGACATCGCCACTGAATCTCACTGCATAGATCCTCTCGTTTGGTTTGCCAAGGCCTTCAAGAACTGAAACCGGTTCGATCACACCTTCGGTCGTCGCATCGAAAATCGTAACCTTGTTCGATATCTCCCATGAATCTTCCGTATACGAATATCCTGTCGTCGCAATTCGGAAATAACCATCATGTTCATCCATAGAGAACTGATTCAAAGGTGATCCGTCTACAGATCCGGTCGCTTTGTAAACCAATTCGTGATCCTCGATCTCATATCTGATGATCAATGTTTCGTTGCGATAGAAACTCACTGCTTCGTCGTACCAATAGCGATAGACGATAGTATAGAGATTGTCAAGACTCATGAATATCTGATAAGTGCTGCCAAGGTATCCCTTGACGTTAGCTGCCTCATCACCTTCAACCGCAAAAGAGACAAGAAGCAGATAACCGAATGAATTGTAGTCATTAGGCATGTAATAGATGTCGCTAGCAGGCAATTGAATGATTTCGTCGTCTACCGTAGAGTCATAATATTGCGGGATATACGTCGTATCATCGTAGCCGTAGCTAGCTGCATAATTGTTGAGAACCAGATAGACGTGTCCATCGATCATTCTGCTGTCGGTAAGGTAACTTCCTTCGAAATACATTTCCTTTTCCAGTTCGATGTCTGTCTTGATGGTTGTGTCAAAAACCATCACACGTGTTCCAAAGGAGTATCGGACATAGTAATAGTCGAAGAGATAGCCATCATCTTCGGATTTATCACTGACCGGCTCTGTCTCATACCAATAATGGTACTCATTGGCCAAAAGGACTATACGATCATTGTATTTGTACATACCATAAAGATATCCTTCTTCGTGTTCATAGCTGTCCACAATCGTCAGATTGTCCGCATCGATGATGACAAAACGATTGTCCGCGAGCACGTAGATGTAATATCCGTCCGTCAGGATCCGATCTGACTCAAACACGCCATCGACCTGATTGTTGGTTTCGCTGTAGGATCTGTCTTCAGAACCATCCATAGCCGCATTGGCAACTGTAGTGGTCATTGCAGCGGTAGATGCCATGTCGGATTCAAGATTACCGCCGTAATAATATTGTTCTTGATCTTCATAGAAGGAATCCAAGTAATCCTTGAGTTGTGCATAATTCTTGAAACTGCCGACTTCGTCAATCGACTTGTAATCAAGCGGTTCATACCTTTGATCACAACCGATGAGTCCGATGGCTCCCAATAATATCAAAGCGAAGATTACTATTTTTTTCATATGGTTGACCTCCCGTTTCACCAATATAAACAAATGGTTGGTCGGATTTGTTGGCGTTTAAAAACTATTCTGTCAATTTCAGGAACAATTCGATATCTTCTTTCAACAACTCAAGCGAACCTTGCCAGAATGATTTCTTGGTAACGTCGATCCCTGCTAGCATCGCGGCGTCCTCGACCATGTTTTTACCCGTGGCCGCGAGCAATTTATCATACATTTCGACAAACTCTGTTTTATTTTCCAAATACTGGGCATAAAGACCCTTGGCGAAGAGCAAGCCAAAAGCGTACGGGAAATTGTAATAACTGAGTTCGCCTGAATAATAATGTGACTTACAAGCCCACATATATGGATGCAGGTATTTCTCATCAAGTCCGTCGCCGTAAGTCTTTCTTTGTGCATCAAGCATCATCTCTTTGAGTTCGTTTTCGTCAAAAACTGTCTTTCTTCTGCCGTCGAAGACGGATTTTTCAAACAGGAAGCGGCTCATGATGTCAACGATGACTTGCGTGTAATCCTGAAGCGATGATTCAAGCAAATAGATCTTCTCTTCATCATCTTTCGCATCTTTGAGCGCAGCCTTGTTCACGATAGTTTCACAGAAGGTAGACGCAGTCTCAGCTACAGGCATTGTGTAATCGGCGTTCAAAATCGATTCAGAAAAGATTGCTTCGCCGTGATAGGCATGACCGAGTTCATGGGAAATGGTGATCACATCGCCGAAAGCTCCGGTGAAATTAGTTAGGACGCGACTTTCTTTGATTGAAGGTATATTGGCGCAGAATGC
>JAFGQT010000078.1 GCA_016935515.1 Bacilli bacterium | reverse complement strand
TTGTCGCAAGTCCGATGATCTTTCTCCCGAAAAGATTCTCATTTATAGATGGTGTCTGAACATCACTTCGTCTTGAAACCAGAAAAGTCGGAAAATTGGCATCAGTCATATATCCGACAGGCGATGACGATAAAGAATAATTGTCGTGATAATATAGCGTTTCAAGTTTCGGGGTATCTTCAAGGAACTGCAAAAGCTGATGTCGATGTCCCGATAACATCAGATCTAGATTGATGTTATTCAATAGCTCGGTCCAATCATTCTTGATTTCGTCAAGATAAAGATCGTCTTCGTCATAAGCCGAATCGTGATTGTAGACGTTCACGATCGGCATATGGCAGATTCCCAAGCGGAAGACGACGCCTGGATCAAGATATTTTGCATCCGCAACGACCGAAGCCAGAAATGCGGTTTGTTCATTGCGATACTCGGTGAAATATGCTGTGTCGTAATACTCCCACCAATCATCAGGGTGATCTTCTCCAAGATCAAGAACGATCCCGAAAACACCGCCAAGATTGAAAGTGAAATAAAACTTTTCGTTTTTGGAACCGACATACTTGTAAAGTTCATTGGCCACGAGCCCCTTGACTTCATGATTGCCCCTTGCATAGATTACTGGGCGTTCGCCTTTTGTGATATTATAAGCTATCTTATGGATGATGGTGATATCGGATACGGTGTCGACGAAGGAAGAAATATCCCCATCCATGATCAAAAAATCAAGTTCATCTCCATAATACGTCCCGGTTTCGCTGCCCGCGTGTACATATTCATGGGTGTCTGCCAAAGTATAGAATTGCAGACCATCAGTCAAATCCACAGGTCGAAAAGCAAAACTCTTGCGAACGGTTCTTCCGGCAAGCCCCGAATACGGGCCGCGATATAAATAGTTGGTCGATATGACCTCATATCCTTCATTTGCGTCTAAAACCGCCATCGGCACAATAACTTTGTGCACCTTAGTCTGGGAATCGATACTGCCGGCATAAGTTTCGCTGTAAATATCGTCGCCGACTTTCACCTGGCCTGAAGCTTCAATCGAAGTTGTCCAAACAATCTGATATTCATCCTCGACAACAAATACCGTTGGCATATTTGTGATCATCACATAATTGGCGAAAAAGCCAACAATGAAAATCACACCGATGACAAGTGACAAAAAACAAAGTCTGAAGCAACGTCTATGCCACAGTCTTGTTTTTGGAAAACCTAAAAACAAATACAGCACGAACAAAGCAAGTCCGAACGTGACGCTGTAAATGATGAAATTGCGCAGGATATAACGAAGAGATCCTATACCCAGATAGAACATATAAGAGAGTGCGATCGTGAATGCGAACACTAAGCCTCCGACAATCCAAGTCGACTTTTTTTCAATGTTCTTTGCGCTCAAGATCAATGCCACGAAAAACAGGACAATCAAGAGAAACAAGAACAAATACTGTAGCCAAGACAACCCGAACATGCCTTCGATTCCCGACCAAATCGATTCCATCGCCAAATAAAACACCAAGTTAAACAAAGAAACTGCCAAGAAAATTTTTGTTTTCATCATTTGCCTTCCCTATATTGTATAAATTTTTGTTTAATCAGGAATATTCACTGCCGGATCGTCAAACCATATCAAATCAGCCAAATATGGATAATCAATAAAAGGATTGCGATTGAATTGGTAACTGTAGATAACATTGTTGCGATTTATCTCAAAGGCACTTACCGGATCCGTGTCGTTCCAGTCGAAGCAAAGCGTCCACATCGCCATCTTCGCTCCTGCGAGGGTGTAATTGGTTAAGGGATCATTAGGAAGGATCTCATCAGTCATGCTAAGCTCAGGATACATGATCAACATATAGAACAATATCCGTGCCACATCCCCAATGTCTTCTCCAGGGTAATAAGTATCTGTGGTGGTAACTGATGAGAAAACCTTGTTGCTTCTTGAGCTGTTGACAGAAGGCACTATCGCCCTGAGATTATGAAGATCGCTTGCAATCGAACGGTCGCTTCCGTCAACCCTTGCAACGCCCAGTCTTGAGTTCGGCCATACATGTTCTCTATGCCAACTCTCTGCATCCCAGATCCTAGGTACAGACTCATGAGTATAGATCGTCAAAACAGAATTTGCGTCCCCAGGATCAACGTCTGCATCTGCCAGTATTACCCTAGCATCGTCATATGTCTGCAAGACCGCTCCAGTCTGGATTATCAACCTTAATGCTTGAAGCAATTCTTCGCCGTAGAGTCCTTCGATCCCATCATAATAGCCTGTATAGTCGACATCCAGCAAAGAAGCGTCTTTGAGCACGACATACGTGATTTTCTCGGATGCATAATTGCCATCGATATCAATGACGTAATAAGTAACTTCATATGTTCCGGGATCGCTTGTATCGACGCTTCCATAGACCGAGCATGCCATCGACCCAAGTTCATTGTCTTCTGCTAAACAATATGACGCTTCCCAAGTCTCACCATAGGAGAAAAACTCCTTATGGTTGGCGGTAAAGGATATCTCAACCCGTTCGCTGTTGTCCGGAAATGCAAGTTCACTTACATCCATGAAAATGACCGGCAAGGTCGTCGTCTCATAGAAATGACGTTCAAACTCAACATTGTCGATATTGACACGTTGAGTCGTCGGACTTGTGATGCGAAGATATAGTCCGACGTCGCTGTTGAATCCTTGTGCGTCGAACCAACTAGCTTCGAAAACAAAAGTGAAATTCTGCATCGCGTCCGCCAGCAGTTCGCCTATCGTGATCCAGTTGGTTTTATCTATGGATACCTCTGCAGTGATTACACTGGCTGTATCACCGAGATACCTTCCGTACATGAAACTCAAGCTAGCCATACCAGTCATTGCGAATTCGGTTTGGATGTATCCGTTTCCGATACGAACGCTCTTGGAATCGATCTTTTGATCGTTTTCCAAGGATCCGACCAAGGCTTCATTCAGAAGCCATGGTTCATCGTCAGCTATTATTTGGCCTGAATCATAACTCGACTTGACTGAGTCTTCGAATCCGGTCGCATAGGTTACCGTAGGCGGCTGCAACCTTTCATATACAGCCACCAAATATAATGATGAGTCGACTGTGAAAGAATATGGGTTATCGGTTGAGACAATCGTATCTGAGAGAGCGTCGTACCAATGCAAGAAACGTTGATTATCAATGGTCTCTGCAATTATGGTTATATTGGATCCGATGTCGTAATCACCTGATTGATTTATGACTTCTGATGCTTCAGGAGAATTAGTGTATATTGACAAACGCGCTTCCGTGCTAAGGACATATACTGCTTGGAGCCTTGTATTTCTGGTCAAGGCAAAACTGATAGTTGACTGGGTTCCAACAATACTTTCTTGATCAAGATCAAACCAATGAAGAAAAGTATTGTCTTGAACTTCTTCAGCTACCAAGGTAATGAAATCGCCCGCATGATAAGGTCCTTCCTTATTCACGTTGATTGTCGCTCCTTCAATGTTGGCTTCCAGTGTCATAATGACAGGAACTCCCGTAGTCGTGGTTGGGGGATTGGTCGTGGAAGTTGAAGG
>JAFGQT010000077.1 GCA_016935515.1 Bacilli bacterium | reverse complement strand
TGCCGCCTCGAGGATACGGACCAAAAACGGGAGATCAGCGGTTCGGGAGCCAAGGTTTTGGAAGAACTTGCTTATTTCGGCGTTGATCCTGATGAAAGTTTTGTCGTCGGGGGAAAATACGGTCCTTACGTGCAAAGCGAACGCAAATGGATCTACGACGTTGTCGTAAAACACCTTTTGGCACAAGGACTTGCCTATCCTTGTTTTTGTACACATGCCGAACTTGATGAGATTCGTAAAGAGCAGGAAAGTCTAAAAGTCAATACCGGTTATTATGGCAAATATGCTAAATGCCGGAACTTGACCAATGAAGAAGCAATCAAGAAAATCGAAGCCGGACAAGGCTATGTGATCCGCTTCAAGTCCCCGGGAAGCGAATTTGACCGTGTTGCCGTAGATGATGTCATTCGCGGTCATATTGAATTTCCTGAAAACGTCCAAGATATCGTCATCATGAAAAGCGACGGCTTGCCCACGTATCATTTCGCTCATTTGGTCGACGATCATTTCATGCGGACCACTCACATCACAAGAGGCGAGGAGTGGATGGCTTCCGTACCGATCCATCTTCAACTTTTCGATGTTATCGGCTGGGATCGTCCGATATATGCCCATCTTCCCGTAATCATGAAACTTGACGAAGGCAAACGTCGCAAGTTATCGAAACGTAAAGACGAAGAAGCCTCGGTTAGGTACTTCATTGAGAAGGGGTATCCCAAAGAAGGGTTCTTGGAATACTTGATGACGATTGCCAACACCAACTTTGAAGAATGGCGTCTAGAGCATCCCAATTCGAACATCTATGATTTTAAACTGGATTTTGCGAAAATGAGTCTTGACGGAGCCTTGTTCGATCTTGAAAAAGTCAAATCGATCTCAAAAGAAGTCTTGAGCAAGATGACCGCAAAAGAGCTTGCGGATAAAGCGTTGGATTGGGCAAAAGACTATGATCAAGAATTCGCAGAAACCATCATGACAGACCGGGATTATTTTGAAGCCATCCTTTCAATCGAACGCGGTGGCGATAAACCCAGAAAAGACTATGAAAAATATAGTGATATTTATCCAATCATAAATTTCATGTATGACAAAATCTTCTCCCATGATATAATTATTGATAGACCTTTCGCCGAGCGTTTTACAAGTGAGCAAATCATCGAAGTGTTAATGGCTTTTCTTGAAAATCCCGGTTTGGATCTAAGCGAAGAAGAATGGTTTGAAAATCTGAAGATGGTTGGCCAAAACTGCAATTTCGCACCAAAAGCCAAAGATTATAAGAAGAATCCAGATCAGTTTCTCGGCCATATCGGCGATTTTGCGGAGATTATTAGAATAGCAGTTTCGGCTAGAAAAAACACTCCGAATTTCTACCACATATTGAGAATTATGGGAATTGAAAGAATTAAAGAAAGAATAAATTTGACCATCAGCCTTCTTTAGGGCTGATTACATGGCCCGTTGGAGAAACGGTTAACTCACCGCCCTCTCAAGGCGGCATTCACGGGTTCGAACCCCGTACGGGCTACCATTATTATCAGTAGATGCTCTTCTCACCCTTGGGAAGAGCTTTTTTTATCGACGTTCACAGACGTTTCGAGATTCACATAACACAACAACTTAATTAAGTATTGTGAAAAAGTGGATTGAATTGAGTTTGATGGAAAAGACATAACTTGTGGCAACATAAACAGAATGTTACTGTATAGAAGAAGTCGATTGCGGTTTCTTGGTTTCCGTCAAAGAATCCAATTTATATGAACATAAGTTTCATGTAATTATTTAAGAACAAAATAACAGATATTAATTAAACTTGTATATAATAATTATAGTGCTACTCACAATATGCTAGACGAAAACTTGAGCAAGAAAAGGCCGCGCATAAGAATTCCCGTGGTTAAGAGTAATAAGCGGCGATTTCAAGTTTTGGTAAAGAGGGGTGAAAATATGGCTTTAAACAAGCGTCTTAAGATGTTTTTGACAACAGTTTTTTTGATAACCTATACATCGTGGATTCTTGCGGCGATAATATCACATACTTATACGGATTCACGCTTGATTTTACCTCTTCATCTGCTTGGCGGGGCAAGTCCACTAATCGCAACTATCTTGTATTTGATCAAAACCAAAGAATGGAAAAACTATTTTTATCGACTTGCTAATTTTCATGAGGTCAAATTTGTTGCTTGGTTAATCACTTTATCTCCCATCATCATCAGCGTCGTTACTAATCTTCTTGTTTTTAATCAATTGAGTATCGATTCAGGATTCATCGAAATGGGTATATTTTACGGTTTTGCTCTGCTCTTTTTTGGCCCCATTCCCGAAGAACTAGGCTGGAGAGGCGTCTTATTCAATGATTTAAATAAGATTTCTTTTAAGAAAGCCCAAATCTACATGATGCTTATTTGGCTTGTATGGCATTTGCCATTGTTCTTCATCATCGGTACATATCAAAACAATCTGGGGATAATAAGCTTAGGGTTTCTATTCTTTTGTCTGAATATTGCATTGCAATCATTTATCATGGGCTACTTATTTTTGATTGGGAAGAAAAACATCCTTCTGCCCATTCTGTTTCATTACTTTGTTAATTTGTTTGGAGAAATGCTTAATCGAAATATAGTATCTGAAATAGTTAATATTGTTATATATGGAGTAGTGCTATTGACAATTATATTGGGACATACTCATCAACAAAGTGGACATGACAAGCAAGAACCATCTTATGAAGACTTTAAAGGATCATCAGGAAATGAGTGAGATAAAGATAGCCAACATAATCAAAACAAAGATTCGTGGGGCAATTCCTGAAATATTGCTTTGATCCTTCAAATTGCCTCCAGTATCAGAAACATACAGCTATCCCAATTATAGATAAGATTAAGACTTTGTAATTCGCTGTGATCTTAATATATAATAAGAATGACAAATCATAAGGAGGAAATTCCATGGTTCTTAAGGAAAACCAGAGAATGATCGAAACATACCCATGGGGTCAGTTGACATGGTATGCTTCTGAGGCGTTGGGCAACACCGACAATATGACACTTGGAGAATGTCTCATCAAACCGGGAAAACAGAACTCGAGACATTACCATCCAAACTGCACGGAGATTCTCTATGTCTTGCAAGGCACGATCATCCATGAATATGAAGGAAAAGCGGACGTGATCATGAACGCCGGAGATACGATTACGATTCCAAGAAACATCAAGCATTTTGCCAAGAACATCGGTGACCATGACGCGATCATGTTGATAAGTTTTTCTAGTGGGGCCAGGAAAACGATCCAGGCAAATCAGGAGGAATAAGATGGAATATGTCCAGTACAATCATGAAACATCGGTCAAACTCAATGTCGCTGTCATCGGCTGTGGCGGACACGCTTTTCGCAATATTTTGCCAACTTTCCAGTATGCGCCCATTAATCTTGTTGCTGTTTGCGATCTAGACTTGAAAAAAGCGGAATCTGTAGGCAGGCTATTTGGCGCAAAAGCCAGTTATGACGATTATCATGAAATGCTTGCCAACGAAAAAATCGAGGCCGTATTTGTCATCACCGGCTATGATGGATCGTATCGATCGCTTTATCCACAAATAGCAATAGATTGTATGCGAGCAGGTTGCCATGTCTGGATCGAGAAACCACCGGCATCGAGCAGTGAAGATATTCTCAAGATGATTAAGACAAGTAAAGAAACCAATAAAAAAGTGATGGTCGGGTTTAAGAAGATGTTTTTCCCATCGATTCAAAAAGTGAAACAGATAATCGAAAGTGTCGAGTTCAAGCAAGTAACCTCGGTGGCTATACGCTATCCTCAAGGCGTGCCTTTCGAAACGAAAGATCGGCAAAGTGACAAGATGATGTTATGGTTTTTGGATCATCTTGTTCATCCTTTATCGATCCTGGTTTATCTTTTTGGCGAAATCGAATCTATCTATTTCAACATCAGTTCCATCAACGGAGCATCAACCACTAACCTGAAATTCAGGAGTGGTGTTATCGGTTCGCTTCACCTAGCAGCTGGGAGTTCGGATATTTCCCCGTTGGAACGGCTTGAAGTTGTTGGAGAAGGCGCAAATGTTGTTGTTGAGAACGGCGTCAAATTGACTTATTACCGACGCGGCAATCGCGTGAATAAAGAATTGCAGCATTTGAATGGTGGTTATGGTCGAATGTCAAGCTATATCGGTGATGATGAAGTTGCCCCGATCGTTTGGGAGCCTGAGTTCTCGCTTGGCCAATTATACAATAAGAACATCTTCATGTTGGGTTATGCCCAGGAGATTCGCTATTTCTGCCAGAAGGTCTTGGACGACTCTGCGATCGAAATTGGCAATTTGAACCAGGCATTCCATATTCTTAAGGTATATGAAGCGTATAAAAACGACGCGGAAACGAAAATTGAACTTTAGAAATGCATAGACTATGATTAGTCCTCAAATCATGGTTTATCGATATTGATGCTTCTTTTGGGTCGCTTCGAAAGTCCTCTGGATGAAAGATAAGCAAATGCTCGCTGTCTCGAAAACCATTCAAGTTAGGTTTGTACTAATCGGATGAAGTTTTGGCAGGTCAATGGAACTATGTAGGAAATTATGATATACTGATAAAAAAGGAAAGGAGCTTGAATACAATGAAATTGGAGAAAAGAACCGAACCTTTGCGTATTGTCCGCAAGATGGGGAAAGTTCCTGGAGTGCTTTTTGGCAAGGCCATTGAGCCTGTATCGATCCAAGTGGATGAAAAAGAGTTGCAGGAAACACTCAGGATTCATGGCAAGACCCAGACCTTCAAGGTCAAACTTGACAACAAAACGCACATCGTCTACATCAAAGACGTACAGAGAGCCATTCTCAACCGCAAGCACTTCCTAAATGTGGAATTGCTGCACGTTGAAAAAAGTGACACCATCACCGCCAAAATTCCTTTGCATCTAAATGGCAGGGAAACGATCGAGCATCATGGGCGCATTGTCCAACTTGTGGCGGATGCCATCGAAGTCGAATATGCCGTTGGGAAAGGCCAGAGTCACATCGATGTCGATGTCAGCCATCTCCAAGTTGGTGATACGATCAAAGTGAAAGACATCAAACTGCCTGAAGAACTCAAGAGTGTTGATGATCCAGAAAAGGTTTTGATCCACTTTGGCGAAAGACGGGTTCATGCTGCTGATGTTGAGAAGGAAGAAGAAGCGGAAGCAGTCGAGGCTGAAGCGGAACAAAGTGATTCGGAATCTGAATGACATATTGGATTTGAAGATAACGGCCGATCAATCGACGATCGGCCGTTTTGGTTATATTCATTGAATATTGACAAGGAAAGTCAAGATTTCCACTGATTCTATAGTCTATAATTATGACGGTGATAATATGGACCAAGCAAAAACGCAAGCGGTAAAACTCATTCAGACATACATTAAGGAAAACATCACTAACGCAATCACGCTTCATGAGTTGGGAGATGCATCTGGGTATTCACCATATCATGCGGCTAAAGTGTTTCGTGAAGTGATTGGGATGCCTCCGTTTGAGTATATCCGCAAATTGAGATTGACGGAAGCTGCCAAAGTCTTACGTGATGTCGATGTACACGTCATTGACGTAGCATTCGATTTCGTGTTTGGGACGCACGAAGGGTTTACCCGAGCCTTCACAAAGGAATTTGGCGTCAGACCGAAAACTTACTCAAAGCAAAAACAACCGATAAAATGGTTTTTGCCTTATGATGTCCATGTGTTACCAAATAAAAAAGAAAAAGGAGAGTCAACAGTGGAAAAAACAAGATTCATCTTCACACAAATCGTTGAAAGGCCGGCGCGAAAGGCCATCGTTAAACGCGGTGTGAAGGCAACGCATTATTTTGAGTATTGCGATGAAGTCGGATGCGATATCTGGGGAATGCTAGTCAGCGTAAAAGACGCGCTTTATGAACCGGTCGGACTTTGGTTGCCAAGCAAACTAATCAAACCGGGTACTTCGAAATATGTTCAAGGTGTTGAAGTGCCAGTTGATTATGACAAAGAAATACCTGAAGGCTACGAGATCATTGATCTTGAACCGTGCACGATGATGATCTTCCAAGGGCAGCCATACCCTGAAAGCGAGTTCAGAGAACACATAGGTTATGTGATGGATGCGATTGAGACATTCAATCCCGAAGTATACGGATACGCTTGGGATGATGACTTTGCGCCAAGATTCCAGCTTGAACCGCAAGGATATCGTGGATATATCGAAGCCAGACCAATCCGCAAATTGTGATGTTGATAAATGCTTGACCCGGAGGACTCCGGGTTTTCTTTTGCGTGTCAATTTCTCTGATGTTCTTGATATCCGAGGTGTGTAGGCATATAATGAGAAATACACCCACATCTAGACGAATCTGGGCAAAATTTATCAAGATTGGCGCTTTTCCTCGAACGAATGGTTGTGCCTTTCCAGCCCAGGTTAGAAGGATGATTTACTATATCAAGAAACAATCAGAAACGGGCAATAAGCTCGTTTACAGATGATGGTTGAATAAACGAATCCTTCAGCGAGTAATGCCAGGTATTACTAGCAAAGGCTTTTGATTGAACTCCAGGCTGTTCGAAAAAAATGATTAATGAACAATCGAGATAATGCCAACATTATTTTCATCAAGACGCGCTGCCACGAACGTCATTTTTAGTCGCCAGTTTCAGAGGTTGGAATTTATTGCGACAAATATTTTTTTCATAATTCTCTTGTGTTATCATGTACATGGGTGTATAATAAAAAATCAATTTTCGAGGGGGAGGTGCTGCAAATGAAAAACTATTACGTTGGACGTATCACATCGGCGATCTTCACTTTGTTTTTGATCGCAACGATCACTTTCTTTATGATGCACGCGATTCCGGGTGGACCGTTTACCAGAGAACGTCAACTTCCTCCAGAAATCGAACAGGCTATGTTGGAGAGGTATCATCTTGATGACCCCCTTTTGGTACAATACAAAGATTACATGCTTGGCTTGCTGACATTTGACATGGGTCCGTCATTCAGGGAGCGTGGAAGGATGGTCAACGACCTGATAGCGTTGAAATTTCCTACTAGTGCCAAAATTGGGCTGATAGCCGTTCTCTGTATTTTGGCCTTGGCGATTCCCTTGGGGATTATTTCTGCGTTGAAGCAGAATCGACCCATTGACTATTTGGTAATGTTTTCCGCAACCCTTGGCGTAACCATCCCATCTTTTGTGATTGCGACCGTGTTCGCATATATCTTTGCTGTGAGACTTGGATGGGTTCCCGCCCTCGGACTGACCAGCTGGAAGTCCTATATAGGGCCAGTCATAGCTTTGTCAGGATATTCATTGTCTTTTGTGACAAGACTGACCCGTTCAAGTATGTTGGAGGTCTTGCGTCAAGATTATATTCGCACGGCTCGTGCGAATGGTATTCCAGAATGGAAAGTCTTATTCAAACACGCATTGAAAAACGCTTTGATTCCAGTAGTAACCTACGTTGGTCCGATGATTGCGGCCATCATCACTGGCTCATTTGTCGTTGAAAAAATCTTCGACTTGAACGGTTTAGGAGTATATTTTGTGACGGCCGTTGAGAAGCGTGATTATACGATGATCATGGGAACAACTGTCACTTATGCTGCAATCTATGTAGTGATGGTGCTTTTGGTAGATGTAGCGTACTCGTTCATCGATCCGAGAATCAGATTGGGCAAGAAGCGGGAGGATTGATTACATGAGGAAAGAAGATTTCGAGTTTGTTGACAGTTCGCTTAAGCAAGATAAGGAGCAGATTCGGACCAGCCTTACTTATTGGAAAGACGCATGGCGAAGATTGAAGCAGAATCGACTTGCATTAGTTGGTTTGATCGCGATAATCTTAATCACTTTGATCGCGATTTTTGGTCCTTTGTTTACCGCTCACACCTATCGCGAGCAGGACAACGACAAGATCAACACCACACCGGCGCTTGATATCTATCAAATTGATGACGGCCTCTTTGTGTATGTAAGTAGGCAGTATCGGCTCTTCATTGTATCTGAAGATGGTGTCCTTGGAGATTTGTTGGTGAACACTGAGACAAACGTCAATTTGCGATACAAGACATATGAATACAATGGGGAAGAGATTACTCTCGATTATTCTTACAAATTTTCTGATGATCCCGAGTATAAAGACATTGACTTCACCTTTACCTATAAGGATGTAGAAACATTCGAGAAACACAAGACCGTTCTTAACAAAACATATCCTTTTGGAACAGATCAACTTGGGCGTGACGTAATGACACGTGTGTTCTATGGAGCGAGAATTTCTTTGACGGTTGCCTTGGTAGCCACGTTAGTCAATCTATTCATTGGTGTTGCTTACGGGGCTATATCTGGGCTAGAAGGTGGAAAAGTAGACAACACGATGATGCGGATTGTCGATATCATTAACTCGATACCACTACTATTGTACGTTATCTTGCTGATGGTCATGATCGACAACCGTGGTCTTTGGACGATCATAATTACGCTTGGATCGGTATATTGGGTAGGCATGGCAAGGCTGGTTAGGGGGCAGGTCTTAAGTCTTAAGAATCAGGAGTTTGTGCTAGCTGCCCGTATGCTTGGTGTTTCAAAAGGCAAAACAATCACAAAGCACCTGATCCCAAATGCGCTCGGACCTATCATTGTTTCTATGACAATGATGATTCCCACCGCAGTATTCACTGAATCATTTCTGAGTTTTATTGGTCTGGGCATTTCTGCTCCAACGGCTTCTTGGGGAACATTGGCTAACGATGCCCTTGGAGGACTTGAGCTATTCCCATACCAGTTGTTTTTTCCATCTCTAGCTATTGCCATAACCATGTTGGCATTCAATTTTCTGGGTGATGGATTGCGAACAGCCTTGGATCCTCGGTTGAGAAAGGGGTAAGCAATGGAAAAGATACTTGAAGTAAAAGGACTCAAAACCTCATTTTTCACATATCAAGGCGAAGTCAAAGCCGTTCGAGGCATATCCTTTGACCTTCACGAGCAAGAAATACTTGGCATCGTTGGTGAATCCGGAAGTGGAAAGAGTGTTACTTCTATGTCGTTGATTGGCCTGGTCGATGAACCTGGTCGCATCATTGACGGAAGTGTATTGTTTAATGGCAAGGAGCTCGTCGGTCTACAAAGAAAACAACTCGAAGAAATACGCGGGAAAGAGATATCAATGATATTTCAAGATCCCATGACCTCTCTGAATCCGGTATTTAGGATTGGGTCTCAAATAATTGAAGTTATTCTACAACATACCGAATTGACCCGTAAAGAAGCTACCGAAAAAGCTGTGGAGCTTCTGAAAATGGTAGGTATTCCTGAACCTGAGACACGAATTAAAAACTATCCTCATCAGTTTTCAGGAGGGATGCGTCAGAGAGCCATGGTTGCCATGGCGCTGGCAAACAATCCGAAATTGCTGATTGCGGACGAACCGACAACAGCTCTTGATGTGACGATACAAGCCCAAATTCTTGACTTGATGAAGAAATTGAACCATGAACTTAACACCGCAATTATTCTGATCACGCATGATTTAGGTGTTGTCGCAGAAACTTGCGATAACGTGATTGTCATGTATGGCGGATTGGTAATGGAAAAGGCATCGGTGCTTGATCTTTTCGATGATCCCCAACATCCATATACTCGCGGGCTGATGCAATCGGTCCCAAAAGACGTCACTGGTGAAAGAACAAGACTCGTCCCGATCGAAGGTACACCGCCGGACTTGCTGAAGCCGCCAAGCGGGTGTCCTTTCTCTCCACGCTGTCCGCACACGATGGAAATCTGCATGCGAGATGCTCCACCACTATTCAGAATCTCTAAGACCCAGGCCGCGGCATGTTGGCTTCATCATAAAGATTCGCCTGATATTTCCAATTATGTGAAGACGGAGGGGGAGATTGCCGATGAATAATGGGAAAATTCCTCTATTGCAGGTCGTTAATCTTAAGAAGCATTTTGTTTCTGGGTCAAGGCTCAGTGGAAAGCAAGTTCTGACGGCTGTCGATGGAATCAGTTTTGAAATTTATCGAGGAGAAACATTTGGTCTTGTGGGGGAATCTGGTTGCGGCAAAACCACTGCCGGAAGGACAATATGTCGCCTATATAATCCCACAGATGGGCAATTGATCTTTGATAACATCGATATCACTAATATGTCAGAAAAGGAACTTAAACCGATCCGGAGACGGATGCAGATGATTTTTCAGGATCCTTATGCGTCACTCAATACTCGAATGACGATAACGGACATAATCGCAGAAGGTATTGACACTCACAAGTTGCTGACAGGTATCGAGCGTGAAAACCGAATCTATGAATTACTAGAAGTCGTTGGTCTAAAAAGAGAGCATGCCAGTCGCTATCCCCATGAGTTTTCCGGTGGACAACGACAAAGGATTGGCATTGCTAGATCGTTGGCAGTCAATCCAGACTTGATAATCTGCGATGAACCAATCTCTGCACTCGACGTGTCAATTCAAGCGCAAATCGTGAATATGCTTGAAGATCTGCAAAAAGAATTTGGACTGACATATCTGTTCATCGCACATGACCTATCAATGGTTAGGCACATTAGCGATCGGATCGGTGTCATGTATCTGGGAAAACTCGTAGAGGTCTCTGATTGTGACGAATTGTATACCAACCCGCTTCATCCGTATACGCAATCACTTTTGTCTTCCATTCCGATTCCTAATCCGCGCGAAAACTCAAAAAAGAAACGTATCATCCTTGAAGGAGATATCACCAGTCCAATAAATCCGAAGCCAGGATGCCGGTTTGCGCCTAGATGCAGATATGCTCAAGACATCTGTCGACAAGTTACTCCCGAACTTCGTGAGTTGGGTGAAGGACATACCGTTGCCTGCCACTTGGTGGAGGAAATCAAAAAAGGGTTTAATCATGAAAGTGATTGAATTATAGAAGAGAAATAGAAGGGAGAAATGTATGAAAAAACTATTCACACTGCTTTTGGCACTAGTGCTGGGGTTGGGTTTGTTTGCCTGCGATGGAGCTGGCGAAGCATCCGGAACTCTTAAGTGGAACATCGGTGCCGAACCACTGACAATTGACCCGACACTCAACGGAGCTTCTGACGGTGGAGATGTAATCAACCAAACTTTTGAAGGTTTGGTTAGAGAAGTAGAAGGTATCATCAATCCTGGTATTGCTGAAGAATGGGAAGTGTCCGAAGATGGACTGACAGTAACTTTCCATCTTCGCGAGTCGAAATGGAGCGATGGTTCCGACTTAACCGCGCATGACTTTGAGTACGCTTTCAAACGTGGAATGGATCCTGCGACAGCATCTGAATATTCCTGGATTTGGGAATATACGAATATCGTCGGTTCCTATGAAGCTGTATTCGAAGACGGATCGTTGGACGATGTAGGCGTTGAAGCCACAGATGACACAACTTTGGTCATTACCCTGAAACAGCCGACACTGTATTTTGTCAGTTTGATGGGCTTCTATCATTTCATGCCAGTCAAACAGTCGGCCGTTGAAGCTGTGGGCGGAGAAGACGGACTTTGGGCCGCTGATCCGAATCTCGTAGTTTCAAATGGACCATTTGTGTTGACGGCATATGAAGCCGGAGAAGGTTTGACACTGACAAAGAACGAGAATTACTGGAATAGTGACGAAGTCTATCTGGAGTCTATTGATGCCAAGTTCAACGACGATGCCCAGAGTGCATACAACGGGTATCAGACAGGCTTGTTTGACGTAATTCCTGATATCCCCAGAGAGTTGGTTCCAACATTGATGGCGGAAGATTCAGAATTCTATGTCTTCCCACTGCTTGGAACATATTACTACAACTTCAACCTCGACCTGCCTGTTTATCAGAATGTCAAACTGAGAAAAGCTTTTGCCTATGCCATTGACCGAGAAGCGATTTGCGATGCTTTGGGTGCTGGTGAGCTTCCAGCTGCCGGATTCGTTCCCCCAGGGTTCCTGGACAACAACGGAGATGACTTCTTCGAGGTATCCGGAACGTATGGTGTTGCTTCTGATGACTCCAACTTTGATGAAGCGGTAGCGTTGTTTGCTGAAGCAGCAGAAGAAATGGACATGACAGTTGAAGAGCTTCAGGCCTATCTATCTGGCAGGGAGTTTTCTTACAATACGAGCCTAGCACATGCAGCTGTTGCCCAATTGGTTGCGGAATCATGGTATGAGGTTCTTGGTGTAGACATGGAGCTCTATAACATGGATTGGTCTGATTTCCAAGATTATCGTCGCGATGGTCTTTATGAAATTTCGCGTGGCGGTTGGTTGACAGACTTTATGGATCCTGCAGGCTTGTTGGCGATATTCACTACCGGCAATTCTTACAATGATCCGAACTATTCGAATCCCGCATTTGATACGTTGATGTCGGAGGCGCAGGCAGCCACAAGCCCGTCGATCCACTTCTCAAAGCTGTATCAAGCTCAGGCTATCCTTATTAGTGACATGCCAATAGTTCCGGTTTATCACTATTCGGATATCATGATGGTTAAGGATCATGTTGAAGGCTGGAGCCGAAGCGTTCTTGGATCAATCGACTTCACACATGCTAAACTGACCAATCAAGACTAAGAGACATTACTAGAACAAGTCAGGCTGACCGGGTATGCCGTGTCAGCCTTTCTTTTCTATATCGTTATTATTTTGTTTGTGATATAATCACTATGTGTAATAGAAAATGAATTGCTACGGGACGGAAATTATGGAAAAAAAAGCTCATTTTGCTGGTGTTCTGATTGCTTTTATATTTGGGTTGTCGTTCATGTTTTCCAAGATCGCTTTAGACCATGTGATACCAATTGGCTTGATCGCCTACCGGTTTTTAGTTGCCTTTCTCGGATTTGAGCTCATTCGATTATCTGGTATCGTGAAAATCAAATTGCAGAAAAACGTACTGTATCCACTGATGATTGTGTCCTTGTTTCAGCCGATATTGTATTTTCTTTTTGAAACTTATGGGCTCAGGATGACCACCAGCGGTGAAGCCGGAATGATGATCGCTCTCATTCCCATATTTGTCGCGATATTCAGTGCGCTGTTATTGAAAGAAAAACCTAAGAAAGCTCAGATATTCTTTATCATGCTAAGTGTATCAGGGATTGTCTTCATCCAAGTTGCAAAAGGGCTCGATCTTGCGAGCTCAGATTTTTGGGGATTCGTTTTGCTATTCATGGCTGTCATATCTGCTGCGCTTTTCAACATTGCGTCTCGAAGTGCTTCGAAGAAGCTTAAGCCATATGAAATCACATATTTCATGATGCTTTCCGGCGCTGTTGTGTTCAATCTTATGTATATAGTGCAACTTGCGATCGAAAAAAGACCTCTGGATTACATTCTCAATCTTGGCCATCTAGAACTGGTGTTACCACTACTTTATTTGGGGATTATAGCCTCAATTGGTGGTTTTTTTCTAGTGAACTTTGCTTTGGGGATCCTTCCAGCACACGTTTCTAGCATCTATGCAAACCTATCTACCATAGTCGCTATCGCTGCTGGTGCAATAGTATTACATGAAACACTTGAATATTACCATTATGTCGGTGGAGCGATGATTATTGTTGGTGTTTATGGTACTGTTAGCCTTAATCGTGTATATACAAAAAAGAAACTGAAAATTTGACTCTACAGAACTTATTCAACAAAATGAAATGTATTGCACTTTATAGTGGTTTCAGATACAATATTCATTGTTGTGGGGGTGTAGCTCAGCTGGGAGAGCGCTTGCTTCGCATGTAAGAGGTCGCGGGTTCGAGTCCCGTCATCTCCACCATTGAGTTTTGAAGTAGCTTCCAAAAGTTGGAGATTTGGTGTTCTAAAATGCCACTCTGAATAAGGGAGCTTTTTTATTTGATTTCGGATTAAGTGATTGTCACATCAAATCAAGCAGACTCTAGGTAATCATACTTTTTCTCCAAAGCCTTGAAGATTTTTACAATGAGAAAACTGATGATCAAATAGAAAGCCGAGGCAAGGATAAACGGAGATATCGTAAAATCCCTTGAAACGATTTCTTTTACGTTTCGCATCAAGTCGGAGACCGCAATCACGGTCACGAGCGCTGTATCCTTGATCAGGGTTATTATCTCGCTTGTTATCACAGGAAATTGAGTTCTGATAGCTTGAGGCAAAATGATATAACGATATGTTTTGAAAGAAGAAGCACCCATAACTTGTGCACTCTCAAATTGATCTTTCGGCAGGCTTTCGATGCCTGCACGGATGATCTCTACGAAATATGCGCTGTAGTTGATTGTAAAACCCACATAAGCTACCACCATCCTGTTTACGGAAATTCCGACTGCCGGCAAACCGTACATAAATAAGAACAGCTGTAGCATCAAAGGCGTACCCCGGAAAAACCAAGTGTAGATTCGAACGGTTTTACCGAGAAATTTCTTCCTTCTCATCATAATCGATAGAATTATTCCGATTGGAAATGACAGAATGATAGTTACGAAGAAGATACTTAAAGATATCAGAGCACCTCTAGCGAGGTACTCTGATATTTCAAGTAGATATTCAATCATTGCAGGAATATGTCCTCATCAAACCATTGGAGTGATATTTCGGCTGCAGTTCCGTCCGAAATCATCTCAGACAAAACTTGGTTAATGACATCTCTGATTTCGTCAGCTTCAAGCCTGAAACCAACACCATAAGTCTCTTCAGCGAAGTTTTCGCTCGCAACCTTGTATTCTCCATCCGATTGGCTGATGACATATCGACCCATGATCTCATCGATGACTACGGCATCGATTGTTCCATTTTTCAACTCGAGCAAAGCTTGGTTGTATTGATCATATTTCAACAGTTCGCCAAGATCATCAAAGATCCCGTTCGCCGTGACTGCTTCCTCAGCCGCACTGCTTATTTGAACTCCGACTTTTTTGCCTGATAAGTCGTTTATCAAATCAATGTCAGAGTCACTTCTTACCATCACCATCTGTGTGTTGGCGATGTAGGGATTGCTGAAAAGCATTTCCTCTAACCTCGCATCTGTGATTGTAAGACCGTTCCAGATCATATCGATCGTTCCGCTGTTGAGTTCCAAGACTTTTGCATCCCAGTCGATTGGTTGGAATCTTACTTCAATGTTCAGGCGTCTGCCAACTTCTTTGGCAAGATCGACGTCGAAACCAACAAGGTTTCCAGAATTATCTCTGAAACCCATTGGTGCGAAGGTATCATCCAAGCCCACGACCACGTAACCTCTTTCTTCGATTCCTCCCCAAGTGTTGATGACACTATCAGTGCAACCAATTAATACAAATAAAGACAGGACAAGCAAATACATAGCTAACAATTTCTTCATAATTTTCACCTCGTGCAATATTATAATTTATTAGTTTAGCATTGTAAAGTGATAAATTACTGAAAACGTTCACAAAAAAAATAGCACTCTAAGGAGTGCTGTAGAAAATTGAGATTTTACTAATCTTTGTTCTTCTTGAATATCAGGTGGTAACCTTCAGCTCCATACAACAGGGATTTGTTGACTCTTGAAATCGTGGCGGTTGAAGCTTTGGTTTCTTTGGCAATCTCCTGATAAGGGTGTTTGGCTTGTAACATTTCTGCCACTTTGAGCCTTTGTGCCATGTCGAATATTTCTTTGATCGTACATAGATCTTCAAAAAAACGATAGCATTCTTCTTTGGTTTCAAGTTTCAAGACCGTTTCATAAAGATGATCGATATCCTTGGTTGCGAACTTTGATTTGTACACGAGCTTCCACCTCACTTTAGCATATTATACCATTAATGCATTAAATTGAAATCGTATACATCAGAATTTTGACAAAATAAATAATGAAACTATTGACAAAGGATAGGCATTCATATAGAATTGTCCCAAATCGTTGAGCAAGAGCAAGTAACAAACAAACTGTTTTTCCAGAGAGTCAGTGTTTTGGTGTAAACTGATAAAGTAGGTGTTTGTGAATGGGCTTGTGAGAGGATGTCTGAATTTACAGTAGGACATCACGGGGGCTTCCGTTACCATGGGCTAGAGTATCTATCGTACTTGAACGAGGGTCTTTTTCTTTAAAGGCCAAATATGAGGTGGCACCACGTTGTTAACGTCCTCTACAGAGTTTTTCTGTAGGGGATTTTTTTGTTTTTTGGAGGATAATCATGGGACCCTGAAGCGAACTAGTCACAGAACATAAACCACTCAAACTCAAAATGACAAGGAGAACAGAATATGGAATTTCAATATGGAAGATTTGGCGGTCAATTTGTGCCGGATCCGGTAGTCAATGCATTGAATGAAGTCGAGATTGCCTTTGAGGAAGCAATCAAAGATCCTGAATTTATTTCTGAACTGAATTATTACCTCAAAGATTATGTTGGTCGGCCGTCCCCATTATATTATGCGGAGAACTTGACTAAGAAACTTGGTGGAGCCAAGATCTATCTCAAACGCGAAGATTTAAACCACACAGGCGCACACAAGATCAACAATACAATTGGCCAGATACTTCTGGCGAAAAGAATGGGAAAGAAGAAGATCATTGCGGAGACTGGGGCCGGTCAACATGGAGTAGCTACAGCTACAGCAGCAGCGATGTTTGGTATGGAATGTGAAATCTTCCAAGGGGCAATTGACATTGAAAGACAGAAACTGAACGTCTTCAGAATGGAGATGTTGGGAGCTAAAGTGACGAGCGTTACTCAGGGGACCCAAACGCTTGCGGATGCAGTGGACTATGCAATCGCTAGATGGGTGGAGAGAATCGAAGATACTTTCTACTTGTTGGGAAGCGCAGTTGGTCCTCATCCTTATCCCAAAATCGTAAGAACCTTCCAAAAGATCATTGGTGAAGAAGCTAAAAAACAAATTTTTAATACGGAAGGCAAACTTCCTGACTATGTCATCGCTTGCGTAGGCGGCGGATCGAACGCAATTGGTTTGTTCGCAGATTTCATTGAAGAAAAAAACGTCGGAATCGTCGGTGTCGAAGCCGCAGGCAAAGGACTTAATACAAAAGAGCATGCGGCTACACTTACTTTGGGAAAAGAAGGAATCATCCATGGAATGAATACCAAAGTGGTATTGGATGATTCCGGAAAGATAGCTCCGGTGTATTCGATTTCCGCGGGACTTGACTACCCAGGTGTAGGTCCAGAACATACGTATCTGCAATCAATAAATCGGGCTCAATACGTCAGCGCGACCGACAAAGAAGCAGTAGAAGCGTTTATAGAGCTATCCAAAACGGAAGGAATCATTCCCGCTATTGAATCTAGCCATGCTATTGCATATGCAATGAAACTTGCGCCAACTTTGACAACGGATAAAATCATAATTATCAATTTGTCAGGCAGAGGGGACAAGGACGTCGAGTCGATAGAAGAATATTTGCGTCAAACTTCAATCTGACCTAAACTTAAGCAATGGGCTTTCATTTTTTAAGCACAGCCATGAAGATGGCTGTGTTTTTATTATCTATTTTGAATCAGAATTTGTTTATAACTAGATTTTAGATCCAAAATCAATGAATCCTGCTTTTTTTTGCATGATTTGCAAACCCACAATACAAGCGTTTTCATTTTACACATAATTTTTATGTTTTTGGTTGACAAGATTATCGTTTTACGTTTATAATGGTATCGGAAACGTTTCCGGTAACGTTTTCGCGTAACATTATGACAATATTTGACAAAAATTTCGATTCGGCTAAACATCAATTGCCGAGATTGTTTTTATGCTGTTTTTCTTTTTATTTGAAGCAATCAATCAAAAAAATCTCATTTTATGCGGAACGAGGAAAGTTCATGATCGTTGACTCTGATTATCGGTTCGAGAACGGTAAATTCATCATTGAAAAATATAATCGAGCAAAAACATTCTCGAGCTTTTTGCCGGGAATTGCAGGCGAGAAGGGAATTCCACTTTGGGCATTTTACGTTAATCGCGCTCAAGGTATTGCTGGATTTGGTCTTCAAGACAAGAATCACCCCGTCATGATTTATCGACCTGCAAACAAAGCTTATGAAACAGTAAGCACTTCTGGATTCAGAACTTTTATCAAGATCTCTGACAAGATTTACGAACCTTTTACTATAAATAGTGATAATGATCATGTGATGATTGTTGATCAGCATAAATTCGAGATCGAAGAGACGAATACAACTGTTGGATTAAAAGTGAAAATCACTTACTTCGGGCTACCTAACGAGAAAATAGCCGCTCTTGTGCGGAAGGTGGAAGTCACTAATCTGAATGATAAACCTTTGGCATTTGAGATGCTTGACGGACTTGCGGAGTTGATTCCTGCAGGCGTCAGAACAGACGAATTCAATTCTGTTTCGAATCTCCTTCAAAGCTGGATGGAGGTCAAGTGCCTTGATCAGGGCTTTGGTTTTTACTCCTTGCGCGGATCGACTGCGGATTCGTCTGTCGTTTCAGAAGTTTCCGAAGGCAATTTTTACATTGGGTTTGATGAAAACGGGCTCACAGCACCTATATCAGATAAAGATGTCATATTCGATCATGACTCTTCCAAGAGCTTCCCTTGGGGCTTTCAAAGAAAAGCGATGGCGGACTTGATCGGTTCGGTCCAAGCGAATGTAAACAAAGTTCCTTGTGCTTTCGCTCCATATGAGAAAAATCTTGCTCCGCATGCAAAAGCAACTATGGTTTCTTTCTTGGGACATACAGATTCATTGAAGTCACTTATGGACCTGTTAGAGAAAATAACGAACTTTGCGTATGTGGAGAAAAAAGAACAAGAAGCTTACGAATTGATAACAAGAATGACCGATGATGTTGCAACAAGTACCGCTTATCCAGAGTTTGACGCCTATGTCCGTCAAAACTACTTGGACAACTCGCTTAGAGGTGGCTATCCGATATCTGTAGGAAACAAGGTCTATCATTTATACGCGCGTAGGCATGGCGATTTAGAAAGAGACTACAATTTCTTTTCCTTGGCTCCGGAATATTATTCGACTGGACCGGGGAATTTCCGGGACGTATGTCAAAACAGACGCCTCGATTCCGTGATTCATCCGGAGGTAGGGGATTTCAACATCAGGCAATTCGCTAACCTGATCCAGCTTGACGGGTACAATCCGCTCGCAATCAACGGGGTATCGTACCACTTGAATCAAACCGAAGCAGAAGTTGTTGTCAAGTCGCATTTTCAGAACAAACATGATGAAATTCTGACATATTTGAAAAAAGATTTCAGACTAAGTTCCCTGATGCGTTTTCTTGAATCAATTGGTGCTCAATATAAACGAAGTGAACAAGAGGCCGTTGAAGCTTTGATGCAAAAAACTGACGCAATCATGGAAGCGAATTTCGGCGAAGGATATTGGATCGATCATTTCACTTATTTGCTTGATTTAGTCGAAAAATACGAGATGATATATCCTGATAAAATGCAGGAATTGATGTTTGACAAAGACGATTTCTTGTACTTTGATTCGCCAATAAGAATCCGCTCCAAAAACGAAAAGTGCGTTTTGTTGGAGTCGGGAATTGTTCGGCAGTATAATAGCATTGATCACTACGACAAAGAAAAAGTCGAAAGGTTGGGAATCAACCCTAAAGCCACAAATTACGCCCACATAAAAGGCGAAACTTACAAGTCAAACCTTTATGTCAAGTTATTGATCCTTGCGCTTAACAAGTTTGCCCAACTTGATCCTGAAGGTTTTGGCGTCGAAATGGAAGCCGAGAAACCGGGTTGGAACGACGCTATGAACGGTTTGCCTGGTCTGTTTGGATCGGGAGTCTCAGAGGCCATTGAACTCAAACGCATCATTGATTTTCTCTTACGTTTCCAAACGGGCCAAAAAGTAAAATTACCTGTAGAGGTAGTTAAGCTTCATGATGCTTTGAAAAATGACAGGTCATACTTTTCAAGAGTCAAGGCTCGGGAAGAGTATCGAGAAAACATTAGATTTGGGCTGTGTGGACAAGAAGCAGTAGTCAGCGTCGATGAGATTTCACCGGTTCTAAAGGATTTCAGTGATATCATATACGAACGACTGGAAACCCTATATTCCGAATATGAAGGAATAGTACCAACTTACTTGACTTACGATGTCGAAGATTACGTTGAAATCAAGGAAAACGGCAATCAAGTACTTGGTTTTGGAAACCGGCCGCTGGTTAAGCCTTTGACCTTTTCCAAAAAAGCAGTGGCACCATTTCTGGAAGCGCCTGCTCGCTTGTTAAAGACGGAATTCCCTAACCAGAAATTGAAAGCCATGGCAGAGAAAATAAAACAGACAGAGATGTTTGACCCTTTATTGAAACAATACAAGACAAGTGTCTCGCTTGAGTCTGAAAGTTCGGAGATCGGTCGGATAAGAGCGTTTACGCCAGGATGGCTTGAACGGGAAAGCAATTTCCTGCACATGAGTTACAAGTATCTTCTGGGCTTGCTGAAAGCGAGATTGTATCCAGAATTCTATGAAGCCTTGAAGACGAACTTTGTCTGCTTTATGGATCCAAAGATCTATGGACGAAACATCATCGAAAATTCCAGTTTCATTGCACCTTCAAACAATCCTGATTCAGCCGTGCACGGGCAAGGATTCTATGCCCGATTAAGTGGCTCAACGATTGAAGCACTCGATATTTGGTTGAACATGATGACTGGAGATAAAGTGTTTGAGATAATCGAGGGTCAGTTGGCTTTTCAGCCGAAACCGATAATTCCCGGAACTTATTTCAATAAGGATGGAACGGTGTCATTCCGATTATTTGGGAAAACTGACATTGTTTATCACAATTTGGAAAGATTGGACACTTTTTCTGACTTGAGCATCTACAAATACGAACTTGTTGATCATGACAACAAGATCACCACGGTTTTAAAATCTTTTGTCGAAGGCGATCTGGCATATCGAATTCGAGACAATGGATTTCAAAAAATACATATACACTTCATAAAAAAACAATAATAGGAGGAAAAAATGAAGAAAGTATTATTGCTAGTGTTTTTGGGATTATTCGCACTGACACTTACCGCTTGCGATTTCTTTGGCGGTGAGACCACTACAGCTGTGACAACAGCTCAAACAACAACGACTGCAGCACCGACAACAACGACTACAACAGCTGCACCGACAACAACGACTACAACAGCTGCACCAACAACAGCTACTACAACAGCGGCGCCTACTACTGCGACAACAACAGCAGCGCCTACTACTTCAACTACAACTGCTGCACCTACAACCACGACTACAACGGCGGTTCCGACAACAGTGACCACAACGGAGCCGACGACCACGACAGCGGCAGATATTACGCCACCGGTGATTTCCGGAGTTGAAGACGAAGTCATCTTCATGGATTCGGTTTTTGATCCGCTTGAAGGCGTTACTGCCTTAGATGACGTTGATGGCGACGTTACCGCTTCAATTACTTACACTGGCGCGGTCAATACCGCTGCCGAAGGTGTTTACTTCTTGAAATACAGCGTAAGTGACGCTGCTGGAAATACCCAGCAAGAATCGCGTTACATCACTGTAGAAATCGATCCAAGCTTGATTGGTGATGAAATGGTTCCAAACGGTGATTTTTCACTTGGTTTTGCAATCTGGACCACGACGATGGGGCTTGAAGGCGGATGGGGAGACTTCTCAGTTGTCGACGGCGAGCTCAAGGTTGACGTCACGAGCGTTTCTGGAGGTCTTTGGGAACCACGTCTGGAAAACAGAGGCATCACATTTGAAAACGGCAAAACGTATTTGGTGACATTCGAAGCCAGAGCGGTAGCTCCAAGATCTATCCATCTCCAAGTTGGCGAAATATTGCCATCAGCACCTTGGTTTGACAACTTCAAAGAAGGACAAACAGAGATCTTTGATTTGACAACGACAATGGAATCTTATTCCTTCAAGTTCACTATGATCGAACCTACGAACGAGAACGGTTCATTGATGTTCGAGTTTGGAACCGTCGAAGGTGAGATCGGAATTGAGAACTTGTTGACTACAGTTTATTTAGACAATGTTGTGATCGTTGAATCAACTCCTGATCCAGATACAACTGCACCTGTCATTAGCGGAGCAGAAGATGTCACATTGGAAACAGGAGACGTCTTTGATCCTCTCGCGGGAGTTACTGCTTTTGACGTACGCGACGGAGAAATCACACTAGATACCACTAATTATACGAGCGATGTCAACACGAGCGTACCTGGAACATATACTGTTGTTTATACAGTGAGCGACTCATCGGACAATATTGCAACGAAAACCATCACAGTGACGGTTGTGGATCTAGTTTTCCTTGACACCACTTTGGTAGTTAACGGCGACTTCTCAGCTGCGCTTGGTGATCCTTCTGAATGGGGTCTATATGAAGCAAATTGGAGTCCGACCGAAAGCCCTATGGCAGATGCTACACTTTCCATCGTCAATGAGGAACTTGTTCTAGAAGTTGTGACTGTAGGAACATGGGGAGCACAATCATGGGTACTCCAAGCTAACCAAAAGATCGATTTCCTTAAAGGCTATACTTATAAAGTAGTATTCTCAGCCAAAGCGGATGCTCCTCGTCAAGTCAATTCATTTGTTGGTTTCCAGGACACTGCCCTTAATCAATGGCATGAATACGGCGGTGGATCATTCGATTTGACTACGACTTATCAAACATTCGAATACATTTTCACCGTTGAAGAAAACAGTGGCGTATATTTCGAAGAACTCAAATTTGAGTTCGGTCAAGCCACAGATACAATCTACATCGACAACGTTGAAGTGATGGTTCTTGATCAAGAACCGGCTCCTCTCAATGGCGATTTCGAGTCTACCGGATGGAATGTCTGGAGTCAAAATTGGGATCAAGGCACTGGTATACCGGTTGTAACCTATAGTGTCGTTGATGGTGAGATGGTAGTTACAACTGATAATCTTGGTAATGCCAACTGGGCGATTCAGTTCTTCCAGGAAGGCATTGCCTTAGTAGAAGGCGAAACATACAGAATCACTTTTGACGCCAAAGCTGACACTACGAGAGAAATCAACTTTAAGTTGATCGATGTTG